>CAYLVM010000017.1:0-30060 GCA_964387145.1 uncultured Acidimicrobiaceae bacterium | reverse complement strand
CGATGATGATCGCTGCGCCGATGATCAAGGTCGTCTGGACGATGATCGGGCTCATGGCGTTCGGAAGGATGTGGCGGAATACGATTCGGCGGTCTCCTGCTCCGGCGGCCCGTGCCGCCTCGACGAACTCCTTCTCTCGCAGCGAGAGGAACTCGGCGCGCACGATCCGTGCAAGGCCTCCCCAGGTGAGAAAGCCGATGAGGAGTGCGATGCCCAGCGGACCCGCCTTCAGCCAGGCGGGCAAGAATCCGATCTCCGGGAGTATTCGACCAACGACGATGGCCACAGGCAAGAGAGGCAGACCGAGGATCAGATCGGTGAAACGCATCAACGATTGATCGATACCCCCCGGATAGAACCCGGCCAAGGAACCCATGAGCGTGCCGAGGGATGCCACGATGAGGCCCACGACGACACCGACGATCAGCGAAGCGCGTCCACCGAAGATGACTCGAGTGAACACAGAACGGCCCAGATCGTCGGATCCGAAAATCAATGCAGTTGGAGAAGCGTCGAACGTGACCTTCTCGCCTCCGACGATCTCCGTGAAGAACACGGTTCCGTCGGAAGCACGCGGTGGGATGTTGCGTAGGATCCTTCCGTTGTCGTCGACGAGGCTCTTCGCCGGATTGTCGATCCAACCAGCACTCTGCATCGCAGGCGCGAGTGTCACGATGACGATGAGGAATCCGAGGAACACGGTTGCGATCATCGCAAGGCGGTGTCGACGTAGCCGGGTAGAGAACAGGTCCCACTGTGTTATGGGTTCGATCGCCATGCCCTCAGCTTCGGCGATGTCCACCGCGGTCGCCGATGGCTCGTTGCTCGGCTCAGTCATAACGCACCCGCGGATCCATGACGCCGTAGAGGATGTCTGCAACGATGTTCATGACCACGATACCGATACCGATCACCATCACGATCGCCATCACGACCGGATAATCGATCGTTTGGATCGCATTGATGTAGAGGCGTCCCACACCGGGCCAGCCGAAGATGGACTCCGTGATGATGGCGCCGCCGATCATGAACGCGATGTCCAGCGACACGAGCGTGACGATCGGGATCATCGCGTTGCGCAGTGCGTGCTTGACGACCACCTTGCGTCGCGGGAGCCCCTTGGCCTTCGCTGTTCGTAGGTAGTCCGAGTGCAGCACCTCGAGCATCGATGCCCGCTGGAAGCGCGCGTAGCCGGCAAGCGAGATGAGCGCTATCGAGATCGCAGGCAAGGTGAGGTGTTGCAGAGTGTCTGCGATCTTCCCCCCGATAGACATGTCCCCGTATGCCGAGCTGTTCATCCCGGCGACGTAGAACAGTTTTACCCCGGTCCACTTCTCGAGGTAGAGCGCAAGCACGATCTGCAGGCCGACACCGATGATGAAGATCGGCGTCGAAAACGCAAGAAACGCACCGATCGTGCCCAGCTGATCGAAGAACGAGTACTGACGGATCGCCTGGTAGATCCCGAGAGGAATCCCGATGATCAAAGCGATCGCCAGAGCAGTGAACCCCAGCCGGAAGGTTGCGCCGACTCTCGAGAACACGAGGTCCCACACATCACCGGCACCCTGGAACGAGATGCCCCAGTTGAACCTGATGGTGACGTTGCGCAGAGCCAGATACAGGGCGATCGACCAGATGCCGAGAAGGTACGCCCCCGTCCACTGGGAACGAACGAACTTGACGATGAGAAAGGTGACCAGGCCCGCCCCGGCGATCGCGATGATCGGGATGGCGTTGTGGAGCGCGAACTCCTGGATGCTCACGTAGTTCTTCAACCACGTCGTGTACTGCTTCCAGACCGGTTGGTCGAGTCCCCACTGCTCGGTCAGTTGCTGGATGAAAGGCTGCATCCTGGGATTGAGCTTCAACCTATCGAGAGGCCCACCACCCGAGGCCTGAAGCAGCGTAAAGACGATCACGCTGAGTGCAAGCAGCGTGACCATTCCATAGACCAACCGGCGGGTGATATATGCGAGCAAGCGTGCCTCCGGCTCGTGGGCGCCTGCAACTATACCCTGCGCCCGACACTCCGCGCAGACACGAACGCAAGGTTTTCGACAGGGAATTCGACCGCCGCCGGCTCACAGATCACCGTCGGATTGTGGCCTGCATCGATGGTCGAGCGCCGGCGACCAACCCCAGCACATGGGCCGACTGCTAGCCAAGACGGCGGGCGGATGGGGAGCAGTCGTTCACCGTTCTCCGTTCACCCACGAAGCGCAAGCATCCAGAACTCGCCCCTGCTTCCAACTGTGAACTGTGAACTGTGAACTGTCAACTCACCGGCTGCTTCCTATCCGCTGATCCTCCAAGTACCAAGTACCAAATACCGCTCACAACGAGAGAGGGAGCCCCGAAGGGCTCCCTCTCCAGATTGTCACATCGAGTGTGAACCAGAGTGGACTAGATGTCCGTCCGGTACCAGTACTCGACGTTCCAGGTGTGGCTGGCCTGAGTCGGGTTGTGCTTGAAGCCACCGATCTCGTCCGCCCACACTGCAGCCGTCACGAGACGTGCATACAGCGGGATGATGACCAGGTTGTCTGCGAGGATGTTCTCTGCCTCGTTGATGAGCGCAGTGAGCTCTCCCTCATCGACCGTCGCGTTCATCGCGTCACGAACCTCGGCGTAACGTGCCGTGGCCGCATCGATGACTGACGAGTCCTCAGTACCCCAACGGTAGTAGTTGGAGCCATCTGGTGGTGGCGCCTCCGGATCCCACACGTCGTGGATGCCGATGAGACCGGACAGGCCAGGAGAACCGACCCATGCCCACTCTCCAAGGTCCCACTTGCCGTTGTCCAGCGTCTCACCGAAGAACAGCTGGCTGTCCTCGAGCTGGTTCTCGTAAGGGATGCCCGATGCGTCGAACATACCGACGAACAGCTCAGACATCTTCACACGTGCGTCGTTGTTCGACGTCGTGGAGAAGACGACGGAGCAGTCCTTGCCCTCTTCCTCGACAGCCTTGGCGTAGCTCTCCGCAGCAGCGGCGTTGTCAACGGTGTACTGGTTCCACGCACCCTGCGAGAGGGTTGGTGCGAACGCATCAACGTACGATGACAGTGGCTCGACCTGGCCGGCAAGGATCTCGTCCGTGAGGACCTTCTTGTCGACCGTCTCTGCCACGGCAAGTCGCATGTTGTAGTTGTCGTTACAGCTGTTCGGGTTCCGCTCGAGGCGGCCGGGGCCGAACTGGAAGTTCAAGTGCTCCCACACGGGACCGGAAAGGACCTCGACACGAGCACCGTCGGGCTCGAGAGCCTGAAGTGTTTCGATGACTTCCGTGTTCGGATCCGGCTGGATGATGTCGACTTCACGGGCCTTGAAGGCCGTGATGAGCGACTCACTCTCCGGGATGAACTTGAAGGTCACGCTGTCGAGATACGGGAGTTGCTGGCCCGTCTCTTCATCGGTCTTCCAGTAGTTGTCGTTCCGCTCGACGGTGACCGACTCACCCTTCGCCCACTCTTTGAACTTGAACGGGCCGGACGATGCCCAGCGCGTCTCGTTCCAGTCGGCGACGAAGTCGGTGCCTTCAACGACGTGCTTTGGAAGGATCTCACCGAACATGAGCTCGAAGAGAACCGTCGGCTGTGCCATCGTGTACTCGAACGTCTTGGGACCGGCTACGGAGTCCGTGATGTCCTCGTAGTTGGTCTTGTCGATCGGTAGATCCGGGTTCATGATCGTGTCCAGCGTGAACTGGAAGTCATCACCACTGATCGGAGTGCCGTCTTCCCAGACAGCCTCGTCACGGATCACGTAGCTGACCGTCATGGTGCCATCATCGTTGAGCGTGACCCCACCGTTTGCAACGGTCGGGAGCTCGGTGACGAGTTCCGGGATCAGCTCGAGCGTGTACCCGTCGATCTCCTGAACACCAGCCGCGTACGTCTGAGCAATGATCGAGACGATGAAGTTGTCACCACCGGGAACAAAGCCGTTGAGCGTCGGGGGCTCCTGTGCATCTCCAACGATCGCCTCACCGCCGTATGGCCGTTCGAGCTTGGGCTCGGTGGTGGTGGTCGTCTCGGGTGCCTTGGTTGTCGTCGTTGTCGTTTCCTCTGCCGGTGCGGCAGTGGTCGTGGTGGTCTCATCAGTGCCACCGGCGTCATCATTAGCTGATGAACACGCGGCCGCCACGAGGGCGAAAGCAATGAGGAGCACCATGAAAGTCACCTTGCGGCTACGCCACAATGTTTTCAAAGTTGCCTCCTTAGTTAGCGCTGAGGTACGCGCATCGCCCCCGACCGATGAAGGTCAGGACGCAAGCAACCAGGTCAACGTGAACGTGGTCACAGCGAAAGAAACCGCCAAGACCACCGTGAGGCGATCCAGGTTGCGCTCGACAACCGTCGAGCCACCAACGTTTCCACTACTCATCCCTCCGCCGAACATGTCACCCATGCCCCCTCCTTTACCCGCGTGCAGCAGGATCAGGAAGATCAACGACAGCGAAACCAGAAGATGGATAACTGCAACGATTCCATCTAGCAATGTACGAACCCTTTCTCGCACTTGAACCCGCGTATGACACGGACTCAACCAGCTGGAAGTATGGCGAGTGAGGCGCACTACCGCAACTACATCGGGAACCGATCGTGCTCAGCCCAAAGCTGCAAGGGTGTTGCGGGTGTCGATGCAGCGTTGTAGAGCGGTTCCCGCCGCATGGATACGCGTCGGGAACACAGGGGCTACTCGCAACGGTCCGGGTCGACCTCAGCCGGCCTGGCGTGCAACATCGGCCGCTGCTGCGGCGATGGCATCCTGATCACCGAGGTAGCGGCTCTCGATGAGAGTGAGGTTCTCGTCCAGTTCGTACAACGCTGGAACACCGGTCGGGATATTGACACCAGAGATGTCCTCGTCCGAGATCCCCTCGAGGTGCTTGACAAGCGCACGCAGCGAGTTTCCGTGTGCTGCCACCAGGACGCGTTTGCCGTCACGCAGATCAGGAACGATCGCGTCGTACCAGTACGGCAACATGCGATCGACGACGTCGGCGAGGCACTCCGTGGCAGGGAGCTGCTCTGGTGCAAGGTCGGCGTACCGTTGATCGTGAGAGGGGTGTCGCTCATCAGCCGGGTCGAGCGCAGGAGGAGGCGTCGCGAACGATCGACGCCACTGGTGAACCTGTTCGGTGCCGTACCGCTGCGCCGTCTCCTTCTTGTTCAAGCCCTGGAGAGCCCCGTAGTGCCGCTCGTTGAGGCGCCAATGCCTCGCCACCGGCAGCCACGGGAGGTCCATTGCATCGAGGGTCAGATTCGCCGTCGATATGGCACGCCGGAGCACCGACGTGTGCACGACGTCCAAGGCGATCCCTTCATCTCGCATCACGACGCCTGCAGCCGTTGCCTCCTCGCGTCCACGGTCCGAGAGGGCGACATCGGTCCATCCGGTGAAGATGTTCTCGAGGTTCCAAACGCTCTGTCCGTGACGGAGCAGTACGAGTGTGTAGGTCGCTTCCATCTCAGCAGCGTACTCCCCCTGGAGAGTGCGCTCCTCTACACCGTGTCAGGTTCGATGTTGAACGTGACCTGACGGACGTTCCACGACGGCACGCGAAGTCCAGACCACTGGTTGCGCTTTGGCTTCACCACAGCCTCCTCGGAGAACGGAAGCAACCCCCGATGACCGCCGCCACAGGATCTGATCGCGACTCCCAACAGCACCCGTGCGTGTCGTTCGGGATCGTCGGCGAACGTCATGTACCTGACAACGATCTGTGTTCTTCCCGTGTCGAGCTGGGCCTCAGCGTCCATGGAGCGAACACCGTCTGCTTGACGAAGCCGGTCGAACACGTCGTCGATGTGATCGCCAAGCTCTTCGTCGCTCCACCCGATCCGGCGGGCTATGTCGAACTCGAAGCTGATCTGGTACGGCGTCATGGGGAGCCAGGCTAGGGCTTTCCCGCGCGCGTTACATCCAGTACCGCACGATCGAGGCGAACGTATCGGGGTCGAGAGATGCCCCACCGACGAGTGCACCGTCAACGTCGCGCTTCGCCATGAAACCTGCGATATTTCCCGGGTTCACCGAACCGCCGTAGAGGATCCTCACGTCGTCTGCTGCACTGCCTGCGAACGTGCCCACTTCATCCCGTACGAACGCACACATCGTTCCTGCATCGTCGGCGCTCGCGGTACGGCCCGTACCGATAGCCCAGATCGGCTCGTACGCAACAACGAGCGAGGCGACCGTATCTGTGGCGATTCCGGCAAGGCTCGCACGGACCTGGGAACGAACGATCAGTTCTGCCTCACCGGCATCGCGTTGCTGTTCCGTTTCACCCACACAGACGATCGGTGTCATCCCCGCTGCAACAACTGCCTTGGCCTTCTTGTTGACAATCTCATCGGTCTCTCCAAAGAGTTGCCGACGTTCGGAGTGACCGACGATGACGTATGACACACGTAACTTGGCGAGCATCGATGGGGAAATCTCCCCGGTGAACGCTCCCTTGTCATGCCAGTCGACGTTCTGAGCACCAAGCCTGATCGCAAGATGATCGGTCTCGATGACCGTTTGCACAGAACGCAGCGATGTGAACGGCGGACACACGACAACGTCGACACGTTCGTAGTCGGATGGATCCAGCCGGTAACTCAACTTCTGAACCATCTGGATCGCTTCCAGATGATTCGTGTTCATCTTCCAGTTCCCGACGATGAGGTCCTTACGCATCACGATCCTTTCTCTCGAGCACCGCAATGCCCGGTAGTGTCGCCCCTTCAAGCATGGCAAGCCCTGCTCCCCCACCGCTCGACACGTGGGTCACGTCGTCCTGTCGGCCGAGCATCCTGATCGCAGCGACACTGTCGCCTCCGCCCACGACCGTATAGCCATCGCTCGATGCGACGGCGTCGGCGATGCCCTCGGTGCCGCCGCGGAAGGCCTCCCACTCGAACACACCCATCGGGCCATTCCAGAACACTGCCTCGGCTTCCACGATGGCACTCGAGAACTGTGCCACCGTCGCCGGGCCGATATCGAGTCCGATGCCATCGCCGGGGATCTCAGCGATCGGGACGATTCGATGTTCGGCGTCGGCAGCGAATCGGTCCGCGACGATGACATCGCGAGGGAGCACGATCTTGTCTCCGTGTTCCGAGTCGAGTAGACGTCCAACCGTGTCGACCATCGACGGTTCGAAGAGGGAGGCACCGACGTCGTACCCCGCGGCCCCCAGCAGCGTGAAACACATGCCACCTCCGATCAACATGAGGTCGACCTTCGGGAGAAGGTGCTCGATCACGCCGAGCTTGTCGGAGATCTTCGCTCCGCCCATGACAACCACATACGGTCGATCTCGACCGAGAAGCAGACGGTCGAATGCGTCGATCTCTGACGCCATCAAGCGGCCGGCCACCGATGGCACCCGCTCTGCGATCCCAACGTTGGATGCATGCGCCCTGTGCGCCGTTCCGAACGCATCGCTCACGAAGATGTCGGTCAGATCAGCAAGGCCATCTGCCATGACGGGGTCGTTCCGAGTCTCTCCAGCCTCGAAGCGCGTGTTCTCGAGAACAACGACGTCTCCCTCCGCCGCGTTCGCGATCGTATCGACAACGTCGGTCCCGATGACGCCGGGAGCGAGCACCGTTGCGAATCCGCCGAGTTCCCCGAGCACCTGTGCCACCGGAGCCATAGAGAGAGCCGGGTCGATGCCGTCTGGCCGACCAAGGTGACTTGCAACGATGACTCGCTGCGCACGGGAACGCACCTCGTTGATCGTCGCAAGGCTCGACGTGATGCGGAAGGTGTCGCCGACGACGCCGTCGTCGATCGGGACGTTGAGATCGGACCGAACCAGAACCGTGCGACCCGACATCCCGATCGAGTCAAGAGTGGGTAGGCGTTTGTCAGGCAAGCTTGCGAGCCAGGTCGACGAGACGACTCGAGTACCCCCACTCGTTGTCGTACCAACCGAACACCTTGACAACCGAGTCGAGCACCATTGTCGAGGAGCCATCGATGATGACCGAGTGCGGATCGCCGATGATGTCTGACGACACGATCGGGTCCTCCGTGTACCGCATCAACCCCTTCAACGGTCCCTGGGCGGCAGAGCGCAACGCACCGTTGACCTCGTCGACCGTCGTGGCGCGCGACACGTTCACGACGAGGTCCGTGATGGAACCATCGATCACGGGAACCCGGAGCGCCTTTGCCTGGAGCTTGCCGTTCAGACCGGGGAGGACCTTGCCGACGGCTGATGCAGCGCCGGTACTGGTCGGGATGATGTTCAGCGCCGCAGCTCTGGCCCTGCGAGGGTCCGAGTGCATGACGTCTGAGAGTGACTGGTCGTTGGTGTACGCGTGGACGGTCGTGAACATCCCGTTCTCGATGCCGAACGTATCGTCGATGACCTTTGCCATCGGGGCGACACAGTTGGTCGTGCATGATGCATTCGAGATGATCCGGTGGTTCTCCACATCGAGCGCATCGTCGTTGACACCCAGGACGATGGACACGTCCGGATCACTCATTGGTGCCGTGACGATCACGTACCGAGCGCCGGCAGCGAGATGTTTGGATGCCGACTCGTGCGTGCGAAACACCCCGGTTGCCTCGATCACGATGTCGACGCCGAGCTCTCCCCACGGAAGCTGTTCCGGGTCGCGCTCGGCGAACACTCTGAAGCGGTCTCCATCGACCACCATGTCCCCATCGACGACCTCGACTGTTCCGGGATACCGTCCATGGACCGTGTCGTATCGCAAGAGGTTCGCGTTGACATCGACGTCTCCGAGGTCGTTGATCGCAACGATCTCGATCCCCCGAATCGCGGCTACAACACCCTCGAAGGCTGCGCCGAGCGTCGAGGCTGAGACGTCGACACCGACGATCGCTCGACGGAGATCGTCTGAGAGGCTCGTGCCCTTGGCGGCACGAAAGAAGTTCCTTCCGATACGCCCGAATCCGTTGATCGCTACTTTCATGTTCAGCTCCTGAAACTCCCGCGCGTGGCCGCGTGCAGAACCGCTCCCAGCTTGATGGGATCGTGACTCGGCCAGTCGGCATCGCCATCGACGATGTCAGCGGTGATGAGATCGGTGCCGTACGTCGCGACGATGTCCGGCTCGAACTCGATCCCCTCGAGCGGTGGAGCGGCATCTATGACTTGATCGTTCCCGACGATAGCACCGGGGGGACGCACACCGGTCAGGCGAATCAGCGCATCGAGGTGGTCGATCCCGTCCATATCGAGTGTTTCACCGTCCTGGGTGATCAGATTCGCCACGAGAATCAGCTGAGCGTCGGACCGGTTGATCGCCTCGGTGATCCCGGGGACACGCATCGCAGCGATCGTCGAGGTCATCAAGCTTCCGGGTCCAAGGATGATCTGGTCTGCCCGCTCGATCGCGTCGACGGCTCGCGGCGTGGCAGCCGCCGACGTCGGCAACACGGTGATCGCGTCGATCCGTCCCCTGTGCCTGGCGATCGTCATCTGACCCGAAAGGACGCCCCCGTCGCTGTCTGCCTGGAGCACGAGGCGGTCACGACAGGCTGGGATCACCGAACCAGATGCGCCGAGCAGGCGCTCGGCACGGATCAGCGCCTGCTCGAACGATCCTTCGATATCGGCGAGTCCGGCGAGGATGAGATTCCCGAGTGAGTGTCCTGCAACGTCGGCACTCTCGAATCGATACTCGAAGAGCCCCTTCCAGATGGAGTCGCCCGGTGTCAGAGCGACAAGGCATTTGCGGATATCGCCTGGCGGAGGAATGTCGAGATGCGGCACCAACCTTCCGCTGGATCCTCCGTCGTCTGCGACCGACACGATGGCATCGACACGTCCCGCGTAGCTGAGGGCGGCTTGGAGTGCCTTCGACAGGCCGTGGCCTCCACCGATCGCAACGACGTGGGGGCCCTCGAACGCTGCCTGCAACTCCTCGAGAACCACCTCGGGGTGTGTGCCGATGGAAGGGATCACCGTTCGACGTCCCGATGTCTGACATCGGTGGGTATGCCGCCGTCTGTGAGTCGCTGCGCTATCGCCTCGGCAAGCGCGACGCTGCGGTGTCTCCCCCCTGTGCACCCGACCCCAATCATGAGGTAGGACTTGCCTTCTGCTTCGTAGTGGGGCACGAGGAACGCGAGAAGGCTCGTGACTCTATCCAGGAACTCCGTGGCCTCCGGGTACGAAAAGACGTACTCACGAACAGGATCTTCGAGCCCGGTTCGGTCTCGAAGATCGGGAACCCAGTGCGGATTGGGCAGGAAGCGAACATCGAACAGGAGATCGACGACCGTGGGGACACCACGTTTGAAGCCGAACGACGTGACATCGATCCGCATCGATGGCTCCGCGACCGTGTCGGTGAAGGCTGCGCGCAACGTGTCCCTGAGTTCGTGCACGTTGAGCTCGCTCGTGTCGATGATCACATCGGAACCGGCTCGCACGTCTTCGAACGCAGCGCGTTCGAGAGCGATGGCTTCGTCGAGCGATGCTGCATCGACCGGATGGGGACGTCGGCTCTCCTCGAACCGTCGCGCTAGCACCCTGTCGTCTGCGGTGAGGAACAGAACCGTGGTTCGAAGGCCGTCACGATGCAGACCGATCAGCGCGAGGTCGAGGCTCTCTGCATCCATACCGGCTCGGGTGTCGACGACAACGGCGATGTGCGTCCTGCTGCCCTCGACCGACCCGATCGCGTTGACGAGGTCATCGATGAGAACCGTCGGGAGGTTGTCAACGACGAAGTACCCGATGTCCTCGAGCACGTTAGCTGCCTGGGATCGTCCGGCACCCGAAAGCCCGGTGATGATCACGACGTGAGCTGGTTCGTTCATCTGGTCCATCGGTCGTCACACCTCGTGAAGCGCTTCGTAGAGTGCTGCTGCAACACTATCGGGAACAACCCGACTGAGGTCGTCAATCCCTGCATTTCGCATCTTCTTGATCGATCCGAACTCGCGCATGAGTACCCGCTTCCTGGCAGGCCCGATCCCACGCACATCGTCGAGCACCGATTCGACCATCGAACGAGAGCGCAGCCGGCGGTGGTAGGTGATGGCGAAACGATGGGCTTCGTCGCGTACCCGCTGGAGCAGGTACAGCGACTCCTCCCCACGAGGGATGACAACGGGGTCCGATCGACCGGGAAGGAACACCTCCTCGAGCTTCTTCGCCAGTCCGACGACAGCGATGTCGAGATCCAGATCGGTGAGAACCGCCGACGCCCTTCCGAGTTGGCCCTTTCCTCCGTCGATGACGACCAGGCCGGGCGGGTACGAGAACTTTCCCGACGAAATCTCGGGGTTGGCAGTCTCGGCTACATATGCGGTAAACCGCCGACGGATCACTTCCTCCATCGCAGCGAAGTCGTCCTGACCGTCGATCGTTCGGATCTTGAACCGCCGGTACTCGGACTTCTTGGGGAGCCCGTCCTCGAAGACCACCATCGATGCGACGGTGAACCGGCCCTGGATCGTCGAGATGTCGTAGCACTCGATACGAAGCGGAGGCTCCGGCAGTTCGAGCGTCTCTTGAAGGCTCCGCAACGCTCGTGCTCTCGCGTTGTGGTCGGTGTGCCGTTTGAGGCGGTGCCTTGCGAACTCCTCCCGTGCGTTCGCTTCGGCCGTCTCCATGATGCGGCGTTTCGCTCCGCGCATCGGAACGCGGAGCGAAACCTTCGATCCTCGCTCGATGGACAACCACGCTGTCCAGAGATCCCGATCGGGAGGTAGCACCGGTACGAGAACCTGTTTCGGTGGCGTCTCATCGCGATACATCTGGCCGATCATCCTGCCGATGAATTCGTCTCTATCGATCTCCTCGACACGGTCGACCACCATCGTCTTGCGACCAGTGACCCGTCCGTTGCGTACGTTGAGCACGATGAGAACGAACTCGAGGTCGTCCTCGTCGATGGCGAGAACATCGAAGTCCTCTTGCGAGTCGGTAACGAGTTCCTGTCGTTCGAGGACCGACCGCATCGCTGTGACCTGGTCGCGGAGCCGCGCTGCCTGCTCGAACTCGTGGTCCGACGCCGCGGCTTGCATCGCCCGCTCGACATCGGCGATCAACTCGGTACTGCCTCCGCCGAGGAACTTCGTCAATCCCTCGACATGCGTCCGGTAGTCGACCTCGGAGATGGCAGCGATACACGGCCCGGCACACTTCTCGATATGGAACAGGAGGCAGGGGCGTCCCGTTGCCTCGTGACGCTTGAACTTCGTATCCGTACAGGTACGCACGGGAAAGGTCCGCAACAACCTGTCGAGTGTTTGCCGAATAGCGTACGCCCGGGCGTACGGCCCGAAGTACGCGACGCCCCGCCGCTTCCGCCCTCGCATGACCTGGGCTCTCGGCCACGTCTCGCCAACCGTCACCGCCAGGTAGGGGAAGCTCTTGTCGTCCTTGAGGCGCACGTTGAACTGGGGCTGATGCTCCTGGACCAGGGAGAACTCGAGCATGAGGGCTGCAAGCTCCGAGTCGGTGATGATCCACTCGAGGTCGCTCGCAGCTTCGACCATCAACCGGGTTCTCGGCGCAAGGTCTGTGGCGAAGTAGCTGGCCGTGCGCTTCCTCAGCGACTTCGCCTTGCCGATGTACAGAGCACGGCCGTGGCCATCGCGAAAGATGTACACACCCGGTGAGTCCGGGATCGAGGAAGGTTCAGGCCGGTGCAGCATCGACGCCATGGTACCGGCGGGTCACGTGGCGCCCTCGGCCCTCCGTATCCAGCGAAACCCGGCGAGACGAGGAACGTGCTCCTGACCGATGTACTCGGGGAAGCGCGCGATGGTCTCTGCGCTCAGCCCGCGTTCGACCATCCGTTCGAGCGACCATCCCGACTGTGACGCCGCGGAGAGGATCGCGTCGAGGGGTCGATGATGGAACTCGACCGTCGCGTCCCCTGCAGGCTCACTCGAGGACCCTTCGGAGAAGTACTGTCCCCATCGCCACAGGATCTCCCTGTCTTCGTCCATCAATGGCGCCGATCCCGGGGCCGTGTACACCGGATGGTTGATCACGACCACGAGGTGGCCACCCGTGCGGACGATTCGCGCCGTCTCGTCGAAGAACCGTCGGTAGTCGGCGATGAGATCGAGGAGGTACACGCTGTAGGCGAGTGAGAAGCTGTCCGTGCGTACCCAGCCGAGATCGGGCAGTCGCGCACAGACCACCGGTGCGTTCATCCGGGCATGTCTGAGGAGCTCGAACGCGAGGTCCGTGCCGATCACCGTTCCGCCGACGAATCGAATCCCCTGGCCTTCGCCGCAACCGAGGTCGATGGCCGTGTCACCGGTGCCGTCGAGCAACGCTCCAAGGACGGGGTGAACGTCGTCGTCGTACGCGGGGTCGTTGAGCACCTCTTCGATCCACCACTCGGCGATCTCATCCCACGATTCGCTCATGGTCCTTCCCGCTTGTCGCTGGACATCTGACGTCACGATTCCTCGAGCACATCGCGCAGGAACTTGCCTGTGTAGCTCTCCGAGACCTTGGCAACATCTTCGGGCGTGCCCACGGCCACGATGTCCCCACCACCTTCACCACCGTCGGGGCCGAGATCGATCACCCAATCGACCGACTTGATCACATCCAGGTTGTGTTCGATGACGACGACCGTGTTCCCACCGTCGACGAGGCGCTGCAACACACCGAGCAACTTGGAGATATCCTCGAAGTGGAGGCCCGTCGTCGGCTCATCGAGGATGTAGAGCGTCCGCCCGGTCGATCGCTTGCCGAGTTCCGCAGCGAGTTTGACGCGTTGCGCCTCGCCGCCAGACAGTGTCGGTGCAGGTTGGCCGAGGCGGACATACCCGAGCCCGACGTCGTAGAGGGTGCCGAGCACCCTGGCAATACGTGGCTGATGCTCGAAGAACGTGAGCGCCTCCTCGATGCTCATGCCGAGAACGTCCGCTATCGAGTGACCTTTGAACTTGACCTCGAGCGTGTCGCGGTTGTAGCGCAAACCGTTACATGTGTCGCAGGGAACGTATACGTCTGGCAGGAAGTGCATCTCGATCTTGAGCGTGCCATCTCCCTTGCACGCCTCGCATCGTCCACCGGTGACGTTGAAGGAGAACCGCCCCGGTTGATAGCCGCGCATCCTGGCATCTTCGGTCGCAGCGAACAACTGGCGGATGGCATCGAAGACCTTCGTATAGGTGACGGGGTTGGACCGCGGCGTCCTTCCGATCGGTGACTGGTCGATGTTGATCACCTTGTCGATGAACTCCAGCCCTTCGATCCTGCGATGTCTGCCTGGGAGTGTTCGGCCACCGTGAAGCGACACATGGAGCGCCCTCGTGAGGATCTGCTGAACGAGGGAGGACTTTCCACTTCCAGAGACGCCGGTGACCGCTGTGAACTTCCCAAGAGGGAACGATACGTCGATGTTCTTCAGATTGTTCTCGGCCGCTCCGATGACCGTGATCTCTTCGTCTCTGCCCACGCGACGCGTGGCCGGAATCTCGATCCTCCGCTCACGAGCAAGGTACATTCCCGTGAGCGACTCTTCGCAGGCTTCGACGTCGGCGACGCTTCCCTCAACGACGATTCGCCCACCGTGCTCTCCCGCCCCGGGACCGATGTCGACGACGTGGTCTGCTATACGGATCGTTTCCTCGTCGTGTTCGACCACGATCAACGTGTTGCCGAGATCGCGCAGCCGCAGCAGTGTCTCGATCAGCCGCTGGTTGTCGCGCTGGTGAAGACCGATCGAAGGCTCATCGAGGATGTAGAGGACACCGACGAGCCCCGATCCTATCTGAGTCGCGAGCCGGATTCGCTGCGCTTCTCCCCCTGCAAGGGTCGCCGCGGATCGGGCGAGCGTGAGATAGTCGAGGCCGACCGCGACGAGGAAATCGAGACGCTCGGAGATCTCCTTGATGATCGGCTCAGCGATCACCGTGTCGCGCTCATCGAGTTCGATCGACCGGAGGAACTCTCGAGATGAGCGGAGACTCATACCGGACAGATCGGCGATGTTCACTCCCTCGATCGTCACAGCGAGGCTCACGTCGTTGAGCCGCCCTCCACGACACTTCGAACAAGGGATCTCGCGCATGTACTGCTGATAACTCGCTCGTGCACCATCGGACTCCGAGTCCGTGTACCGACGCTCGACCCACCCCATGACTCCCTCGTAGGTTGCGTCGTAACTACGTTGGCGCCCGAATCGGTTCTCGTAGCGCACCGTGTAAGCACCGTCACCTCCACCGTGGAGAAGGAGATGTTGGTGCTCATCTGAGAGCTCACGCCAGGGGGCGTCGACATCGATCCCATGGACGTCGGCGACGGATCGGATGAGCCGCTGATAGTACGTCATCCGGTGTCGCCCACGCCACGGAGCGATCGCTCCCTCGGCGAGGGACATGTCCGGTTGTGGCACGACGAGGCTCCCGTCGACCTGGTATCGCGTCCCGATACCAGAACACTCCGGACACGCACCGTACGGGCTGTTGAACGAGAAGTTCCTCGGCTGGAGCTCGTCGAACGAGAGACCACATTCGGGACACGCGAACGCCTGAGAGAAGCTGAGCGTCGGACCATCCTCGATGTCGACGATCGCTGTGCCCTCGGCCAGACTGAGAGCGGTTTCGACGGAGTCCGTGAGGCGTCTGTCGATACCTTCGCGCCGAACGAGACGGTCGACGACGACCTCGATGGTGTGCTGCTCGTATCGAGCAAGATCGAGATCGTCGGTGAGGTCCCTCACTTCCCCATCGACACGCGCCCTCGAGAAGCCTGCCTTGACGAGATCGGCAACGAGGCTGTCGTACTCACCCTTGCGACCGCGTACGACCGGGGCGAGTACCTGGAAGCGAGTGGACTCCTCGAGCTCGAGGATCCGATCGACGATCTGTTGCGGGGTCTGCCGAGACACAGCAATCCCGTCCTTCGGACAGTGGGGGACACCAATACGTGCGTAGAGCAGCCGGAGGTAGTCGTGGATCTCCGTGACCGTGCCGACCGTCGATCGGGGGTTCCTGCTCGCGGTCTTCTGGTCGATCGAGATCGCAGGCGAGAGACCTTCGATGAAATCGACGTCGGGTTTGTCCATCTGCCCGAGGAACTGCCGGGCGTACGCAGAGAGTGACTCGACGTACCGTCGTTGTCCCTCGGCGTAGATCGTGTCGAACGCCAGCGATGACTTCCCCGAACCCGAGATGCCGGTGAACACGATCAGTTTGTCGCGCGGAAGCTCGAGGTGCACGTTCTTCAGGTTGTGTTCTCTCGCGCCCTGTACGACGATCTTGTCGCTTGCCACGTCACTCACCGCTCGTTGCTGCCCGGATTCGGGGAGTGTACCGAAGGGGTGTGACAGGAAGGCGACGACGGCTTCGCCGTCGGAGTACTCGGTACCAAGTACCAAGTACCAGGTACCAAGTACCGTCAGGTACTCGCTTCCACGATCTCTTTCAGTTCCCGCTTGAGTTCGTTGATCTCGTCCCTCAGGCGCGCTGCGTACTCGAACCGCAGGTCGGCAGCGGCGTCGTGCATCTCCTCCTCGAGCGTTTGGATCAACCGGCGAAGATCGGGGGTCGTCAGGTCGAGGGGCTCGCGCCTGCGTAGCTCGCGGGCACGGTTGTCGACGCTCGGAGCGTCCGCGGTCGCGACGAGTTCGAGGATGTCGGACACCTTCTTACGGATGGTCTGGGGATCGATCCCGTGCTCCTCGTTGAACGCGATCTGGATCATGCGCCGGCGGTTCGTCTCGTTGAGTGCCTTACGCATCGAATCGGTCATCTCGTCTGCGTACATGATCACTGCTCCGTCGACGTTGCGCGCTGCTCGTCCGATCGTCTGGACGAGACTCGTACCCGAGCGCAGGAACCCTTCCTTGTCCGCGTCGAGGATCGCCACGAGTGAAACCTCTGGAAGGTCGAGCCCCTCCCGAAGGAGGTTGACACCGATGAGCACGTCGTACTCTCCGAGACGGAGATCACGGAGGATCTGGACACGTTCGAGAGTGTCGATGTCCGAGTGCAGGTACCGCGCTCGAACCCCCAATTCGAGGAGGTAGTCCGAGAGGTCCTCGGCCATCTTCTTCGTCAGCGTGGTGACGAGAGCACGCTGGTCGGACTCGGCAACCCGTTGGATCTCTCCGACGAGGTCGTCTATCTGGCCCTTCGTGGGCCGTACGATGACCTCGGGGTCGACGAGTCCTGTCGGACGGATGACCTGCTCGACGATCTGTGTCGATTCTGCCAGCTCCCACCGCCCCGGCGTTGCTGAGAGGAGGATCACCTGATCAGTCTTGTCGTACCACTCGTCGAACGTCAACGGCCTGTTGTCCAACGCCGACGGAAGCCGGAACCCATGATCGATGAGGACGGACTTTCGGGACTTGTCTCCGGCGTACTGGCCGTGGATCTGTGGGATCGTGACGTGGCTCTCGTCGATCACCATCAAGAAGTCGTCTGGGAAGTAGTCGAGCAGGGTGAACGGTGCCTCTCCCGGTTCCCGCCCGTCGAGATACCGCGAGTAGTTCTCGATACCGGAACAGTATCCGACCTCACGCATCATCTCGATGTCGTACCGTGTTCGCATGCGGAGTCGTTGGGCTTCGAGCATCTTTCCCGCCCGGTCGAGCTCATGGAGGCGGTCCTGCAACTCGACCTCGATACCGCTGATCGCCCGATCGAGGATCTCCTTGGACGTGACGTAGTGTGTGGCCGGATACACCCAGGCTTCACTCATCTCCTCGATCACTTCGCCCGTCACAGGATTCATGCGCGAGATCCTCTCGACCTCGTCCCCCCAGTACTGGATCCGTACGATGGTTTCGTCGTACGTCGGGAACACCTCGAGCGTGTCGCCTCGCACCCTGAACGTTCCCCGGGTCAAGTTGACCTCGTTGCGGTCGTACTGGATGTTCACGAGTCGCTTGATCGACTCTTCGAGGGGGAACTCCACCCCGCGCACCAAACGCAGGAGTTGACCTTCGTAGTGCTCCGGCGAGCCGAGACCGTAGATGGCAGAGACCGATGCCACGATGATGACGTCCCTGCGGGTGAGGAGTCCTGCGGTTGCAGCGTGGCGCAGCCGATCGATCTCGTCGTTGACCGTCGACTCTTTCTCGATGTACGTGTCGGTCTGGGCGATATAGGCCTCGGGTTGGTAGTAGTCGTAGTACGAAACGAAGTACTCGACCCGGTTGTGCGGGAAGAACTGTCTGAACTCGTTGGCCAGTTGTGCAGCGAGCGCCTTGTTCGGAGCAAGGATCAGGGCCGGCTTCTGGACCTGCTCGATGGTCCATGCGATCGTTGCCGACTTGCCACTCCCCGTGATCCCAAGCAACGTCTGGAGCCGATCACCGCGCTGGACGCCCTCGACGAGTTTCGCTATCGCCTCCGGTTGATCTCCGCTCGGCTCGAAGTCGCTGACTACCTCGAACGGGCGCATCTCAGCCATCGGTGGTCACCGTGTGGATGATGGCCTCCACCGCCGCCTCCGTGTGTGCCCACGCTCCTGTGTTGTCGACGACCATGTCCGCCCAGGTACGCCACTCATCCTGGGTCGGTTGGTGCGACATACGCGCCAGCACATCCTCGCGAGTCGCTCCCCTCGCAACCGCCCTGGCGATGCGAACCTCGATATCTGCAACGACGGCGATCCTCGTGAATGGATCGTCCTTGAACACCTTCATCACCGGAACCTCCACGACGACAGGTCCCCCGCAAGCCGCGATTTGCTTGCGTGCTGTGCGCTCGATGGCCGGGTGTGTGATCGCTTCGAGCGCTTCGAGCGCCACAGCATCATCGAAGACGATCCCTGCGAGTGCCGCTCTGTCCACGACACCGTCCCTGACGACCCGAGGCCACAGCCGAGCCACGGCATCCACACCGGGCGAACCCCCGGCAAGGACATCTCGTCCGATCTCGTCGGTCGAGATGACCGAGAACCCGTGATCGCTGAACACCCGTGAGACACTCGTCTTTCCCGCGCCGATGCCACCACCGATGAGGACAACGGAGTGCGGCACGGAAGTGACACTGTCAGACATGATCGGGACTGTACCCTGGCACTGTGACAGGAACGCCCTCGTGGTCCCATCGACTTCGTATCACGTCGATCATCATCCACATCGGTGCATTTGCCGTGGCGGTAGTCGGCACCGTAGTCGTGTCTGGTGTGACGACGGATACCGCCGTTGCCATCGGCATCAGCACCGTCGGTGTGCTGATCGCGCTCGCAACACCCATCCCGTTCCCGAAGGGATCGTGGCTGGGCGCGGCTTCCGTCGCCATCGGGATCGTGCTCTACTCGTTCGCCACGGCGCTCACCGGTGGGCTCACGAGCAGTTTCGCTCTGCTCCCGGTTGCTTCGATATTCCTCGCGGCCATCGGTGGAAGCCACCGCTTTGCACTCCCCGCAGCCGCGCTGGCGATCCTCGGCGTCACCCTCATCAGCACGATCGGCACATCGAGCTCCCTCAACGACGTAGCGCGCATCTCGGCCATATACGGTCTCACGGCGATCGCCTTCAGCGAAATCCAGCGAGCAATCGCCTCGGAGTCCAAGCGAGCCGCGGACATCTTGCTCGCGACCAAGGCCGCCCTCAGCCGGGCCGAGCGACTCACGGCAACTCATGATCTCCTCGAAGATCTCGTCACGATCGCGACTTCGCCGGACATCAACGCCGTTGCTACAGCCCAGGACACGCTCCGCGATGTTGCTGTCATCCTTCCCGATGCACCTGCACGAATAGTCGCCAACGGTGACGTCATCCTCGCCCGCCGCGGGACCACTCCCCCGTCGACACCGACCACGAGCGTACCTATCTCCTGGCAGGACAGACCCCTCGCCCGACTCGAGCTGTGGACAGGGGATGAAGGGATCACGACTACCGAAGCGGCAGCCCTCCATCAGACTCTGGCTCCCATCGGACTCGCGATCGACAATGACCTGATGCTACAGAAACTGGCAGGCATGACCATCCAGCGTGAACGTCTCCGCCTGGCGCGAGAGCTCCACGACGACATCGCGCCCTCGATCGCATCCGTCGGCCTCGCTCTCGACATGATCCTCATGGCTGGGGATCTCACTCCCGATCAGGCACGGAACCTCGAGGCAACGAGATCCAACGTCACCCGCCTCGTCGATACCGTCCGCAACCGGGTTCAGGACCTCAGGGCAGACCGGAGTTCGAGCATCGTCGAGCTTGCTCACTCGCTCGTCGCAGACGTCGACGCTGACGGCCCCAGCATCGTCATCGATATCGACGAGCGCACGCCACCGCGTCCCGCAGTTGCGGCTGAAATCGGAGCCCTCCTGACCGAGAGCTTCAGGAACGCGATCAGCCACGCGGAAGCATCCGTCATCAGCGTGACAGGGAGGATCACGGACACGGGGGGAACGTTCTCGGTTTCCGACAACGGCACCGGTTTCACCCATGACGAATCGAGTGTTGGACGCTTCGGCCTCGTCGGTATGAAAGAACGAGCCAACCTGATCGGGGCAGACCTGACCATCTCGTCTACTCTCGACGCTGGAACCACCGTAACCGTCACATGGAAGGAAGATCGGTGAACACATCGATCCGTATCGTCATTGCAGACGACCACAGACTCATGCTCGATGGATTGAAGCAAGGCCTCGACAGCCTGCCAGACATCGCCGTGGTCGGCACCGCTGTCGACGGCACGACACTCAAAGATCTCGTGACTGCCACCAACCCGGACGTCCTGCTCGTCGACGTCGAGATGCCCGGGATGTCCGGCCTCTCAGCGATCAGCCAAATCCAGGATCTGCCACCGACGATCATCGTGACCATGCACACGGCCGAGTCCTACAGGACGTCTGCCGCCGAAGCCGGCGCCGTCGCGTTCCTCTCGAAGAGTCTTCCGCTTCCCGATCTCGCCGCCGCGATCCGCGCAGTCCACGATGGACACAACCTATTCGACGTCGATATCGATACGGTACTCGCCGGCTATCGCACCCCTCGCCTCTCGTCTCGGGCAGCTACCGTCACCGAACGCGAGCGCGACGTCCTGAGATGCCTCGTACGGGGCATCTCGAGCACCGAGGACATCGCAGACGAGCTGTACATCTCGCAGAAAACCGTCAAGAACCACCTCGCATCCATCTATGAGAAGCTCGGGGTCAACGACCGGGCACAGGCGGTCGTCGAATCCATCAAGCTCGGCCTCGATCGTGAGTGGTGATGACCTCCCCAATGGGTCGGAGGACCCATTAAGTATTCGGCTCAGGTGCCGTAGGTTTAGGTACGGATCGCCTTGTACGTAGGAGGTACAACATATGCTTCGTCTCTGGACGGCCTTCCAGACCAGGATGGCAAGTAAAGAAGAGGGTGCAACGATGGTGGAATACGCCTTGCTCGTCGCACTCATCGCAATCGTACTGATTGTGGCAATCACGTTCCTGAGCGGCAAGATCGGTACGACGTTCTCCAACGCCGGTAACTCGCTCTAGTCGTAAAGAACACCACCAACACAACACGGAAGGGGAGGGAGCGGTTCGCTCCCTCCCCTTCTCGTTCGTCATCAATCCGCCTGGACAGTGCCTTTCGTCGTCACGATCCGTCGGCTGGCGCGCTGAGCGTCACGAACTCCTCGGACTCGACCTCGAGCATCCACCCGTCGGCAGTGAGGCGACGGAACAGAGCCGAGTCGGGCTTGACGATTGCAACCTCGATGTCGTAACGGTCGAAGACCTCCACGTAGTCGCCCGACTGGGCTCGCACGAACCCCTCGAGCCGCTCGAATCCATAGAGCTCTGCCCTGTCGTCGATGTAGACCAGGTCGTCCGGCCATGCCGCGTAGATGAGATATCCGCCCACGGCCGTGTCGTGGAAGACCGTGCTCCCATCGATCGAAGCAACCACCGCATCGTTGGGGAACCGCTCGGCGTCCAGGACCCCTAGCGGTCGGACCAGCATCGGGAGCAGCGCCATACCGCCGATGACCACCATTGCTGTGACCACGATGGACTTGGACGTCGTCGAGCGACTGAGCGTCGGAGAGGGTATCCCAGCAACTGCGAACGGCAACAACACGATCGCTGCGGGGAACACCGCTCGCTCCGACGTCATCCCATAGAACAGGAAGGGCAGAACGACGATGAGGTCTCGCAGCGTCAGACGCCCACGAGCGAAGCCAACGAAGAGGCCGACGATCACGATCAGGTACGGTGCCTGTGCAATGCCACCGAAGTTGGGTGGCTGCCACTCCGATATCAGTCCGAGTGCGGCCCCCGCTCGCGAGAAGTCGTACAGGATGATCCACGTCCCGATGCCGTGCGCTGTGAACAGGGTGATGACGAGGCTGACGATCCCAACCTTGAGCAGCCTCAGATCCCGCGACCGGATCAACTCGAGGATGATGAGCACACCACCAAGCGTCCAGGAACCGTGGACACCAGCCCACAACCACAAGAGCGGCACGAGAAGCCACAGCAACTCATCCTTGCGCCGAAGGATGAGCACCAGAGCACCCATGAACACGTACGACACGATCACAGGCCTGGCCTGAGCGAACGGAGCGAACAACCACATCGCGACGAGGAGGCCGAGCGTGACGATGACCGGGGATCGGCTACGGTCGTAGAGAGCCATGCCGATCAAGGCAAGGACGACCGCACCGACGCCGAAGACGAACCAGTTCGCCCAGGCGAGGGACGGCGTCGCGCTCTCGAGTCCGGCGTAGGCAAGCTCGACGATCCAAGACTGCGTTCTCCACGATTCACCCGCAGCCGTGAAGGAGAACGGATCTGTCGTGAGAACCCGACCGATATCGAGCTGCACGCTTCCCGCACGGATATGCCAGAGGAACGAGTTGTCCCCGATCGCTTCCGACGCCCGGATAGCGAGCAGCAGCCCGATGAGCAGCGGAGCAGCGTGGATGACGCTCAGGCCTCTCCGGTCGTCCGTCTGCCGCTCTTCGTCGGAGTGTTCCACGGACCGCTAGAACGCCCGGGAGATGCTGATGGCAGCCGGACCGAGGATGACGATGAATATCGCAGGGAAGATACAGAACATCATCGGAAAGATCATTTTGACCGGGGCGGCGAACGCTTTTTCCTGGATCCTCTGTCGACGTCTCACGCGCATCTCCTCCGCCTGGACACGGAGCATCCTCGAGATCGACACACCGAACGAGTCCGCCTGGATCAACGAAAGAATGAACGAGTTGAGATCGTCGACATCCGTACGATCTGCCATGTGTCGAAGCGCCTGGTGCCTGCTCACACCAACTCGGGTCTCTTGCAGCGTCCTCTGGAACTCCTTTGCGAGTTCACCTGGCACGTTCTGGACGACTCTACCCATCGCCGACTCGAATCCGAGGCCGGCTTCGACGGAGATCACGAGGAGGTCGATGATGTCAGGAAGTGACTTCTCCATCTCCTTCCTGCGGTCATCGATGGCGCGGTTGAGAGAGGCCTCCGGCCCATAGAACCCAAGGAAGAGGATGAGGCCGCCGACGGCGAACTTCATCAGGGACGAATCGACGAGAGGAACGGCGATGATCGCAAGGACGACTCCCACGATGAGTGCGACGATACGAATGGCTGCCCATGTGTTCCCATCCATGCGTTCGCCCCACCCGGCGAGCACAAGCTTTCGCTGCGCCTTGGCAACCCACCCTGTGGGGGTGAACCGCAGGGCGAATCGACCGAGCCCGGAGATCATCGGGGCGACCGCTCGCTCGGAGAAGTCCTTGTCGAGCACTGTCTCTCTCGTTTGGAGGCTCGACAGACGAGCACCGGTGTTCCTGTTGGCCTTGACCACACCGTTTCCGACGTAGAGGGTGAGCGCTCCCACCGTCAGTGAAACGGCGACCACGGCGAAGAGCAACGGGTCCATCAGGCGTCCACCTTCACGATCTTCTGCATCCAGACGATGCCGATTCCCATGAACACAAGACCACCACCGATAATGATGATCCCGATGGTGCTTTCGATCAACGGACTGAGGTACCCGGGGTTGAGCACCGAGATAGCAGCGAACAGGAGAATGGGCATGGCCGACAAGACGATGGCCGAGATCCTTCCCTCGGCGGTCAACGCCTTCATCTCCCGCCGAAGACGGTTCCTCTGCACCATCGTCTCGGAGGTCGTCTGGAGGACCTCGGCGAGGTTTCCTCCGACCTCCCTCTGGATGTTGATCGCAAGCACGGTCCAGTCGAAGTCCTGTGAAACCATGCGCTCGGCGATGTCGGACAAAGCGTCATCCATCTGCCTACCAAGCCTGATCTCTGCAATGGCACGCCCGAACTCCCGCCGTGTCGGTTCAGGAGCCTCCTCGCCAACGGCTTCGATGGCCTGGAGCAGCGAGTAGCCTGCCCGCAGCGACGTTGCCAGGAGATTCAGCGTATCGGGAAGCTGTCCCTCGAAGCGCTTCCGCTGTCTGGCCGCCACGTTGTTGACGAACAGCAACGAGAAGATGAGCAGGAGCGTTCCACCGACGACACCCCACACAGCGGACTGTGCAAACGCTGTAACCACGAGGAACGTGATCATCGCGAGGCCGATGGCGGCGATGATCGCCTCGCCGGCCTTGAGCGGAATGTTCGCTTGATCGAGAGCGTTCTCGATCATGTTGGTCGCTCCGCGACTCGCAGCGGCGCTCTCGGCAGATCGGGCGGCCCGACGCAGGATCGAGAACTTGCCGAAGAACCCGCCGGACGACTTGTCGCCGCCCAAGGCTCCGAGACGGGATTGGACGGCAGCCTTGGACGTGGAGCGGCTCTTGCCGAAAAGGATGATGATCAACAGGAATGCCGAGAGTGCAGCGGCGAAGGTGGCGAACACCACGATCAGCTGGCCGCTCGACGAGCCCGCGGTTTCGCTCGACTGCGCCATCGCAGGCGCTGCCGTCGAGAACACGACCGCAACGACACCGAAGAGAGCCAGGCGCTTCATCGTCGCGCGAAGGCTTCCGGGAGGAATAGCTCTGCGGGAAGGTGGATCCCGTAGTTCTCCAGATGTTCGGAGAATGCGGGTCTGATCCCTGTTGCCTTGAGGTACCCCTTGTACTTGCCGTTCTCGTCGACGCCCATGCCGTAGTCGAACAGCATGAGATCCTGCAGCGTGATGATGTCACCTTCCATGCCGACGACCTCGGTCACGTGCGTGACACGTCGCGTTCCATCGCGGAGGCGGTGGATGTGAACGATGAGATCGAGAGCAGAAGCAACCTGTTCCCTGATCGCACGGATCGGCAGATCCATTCCAGCCATCAACACCATCGTCTCGATGCGGGCGAGAGTGTCGCGCGGTGAGTTGGAGTGAACGGTCGTGAGCGAGCCGTCGTGTCCGGTGTTCATCGCCTGGAGCATGTCAAGAGCCTCACCGCCACGAACCTCACCCACGATGATTCGATCGGGTCGCATTCGCAGCGTGTTCCTCACGAGGTCCCGAATCGTGACCTGGCCCTTCCCTTCGAGGTTCGGTGGGCGGGATTCGAGAGTGAGCACGTGGGTCTGATTCAGCTGGACCTCAGCGGCGTCTTCAACCGTGATGATGCGCTCATTGGCAGGAATGAAGTTGGAGAGCACGTTGAGCAACGTCGTCTTACCCGATCCGGTCGCACCGGAGACGATCACGTTCAACCGTCCCTCGACGCATCGTTTCAGAAGGCCCGCCACCTGTTCGCTCATCGAGTCGTTCGCAACGAGATCGTCCACGGTGAAGGGGTCGACGGCGAACTTGCGGATGGTGACGTACGGGCCACCGATCGCGAGCGGGTGAATGATGGCATTGACACGAGAGCCGTCGGGAAGACGGGCATCGACCATCGGGGTCGCCTCATCGATACGACGACCGATCTGGCCGACGATCTTCTCGATGATCCGCTCCAGGTGGTTCGCGTCGACGAAACGCGTATCGGTCTTGGTGATCCGGCCTGCCCGCTCCACCCAGACTGAGTGGGGACCGTTGACCATGATCTCGGTGATCTCCGGATCGGCCAGGAAGGGGTCGATCGGGCCGTAGCCGAGTACGTCGTCCGCGATCTCCTGGAGGAGGGCAAGACGGTCCGCACGGGCGAGGGGAACCGAGTGCTCCTGTTCGAGTGCCCATTCGAGCATCTCCATCACACGCAACTTGAGCTCGGCATCCGACATCTGTGAGTTGTAGAGCGTCGGGCCGAGTCCCTCGACGACCTTGTAGTGCAGCTTGCGCCTCAGGTCGGACTTGACCTCTTCCCTCTGACCCTCCGTGGAGGTATCGGCCGACTTCGCCGCTTTCACCCTGTCTGCGAGGCTCATACGAGCTCCCCTCTTTGACCGATGACGATGATCACTTGAACCAGCCCCGCTTCTCCACCACGGGCTCGTCGAGGGCATCGCCGTCGAGCACGAGCGCTGCAACAGCACGCAGATCCTTCGCGACGCGTGACCGCGGGTAGAGCGACACGACGGGTTCCCCCTCGTTCACGGCTCTCGGCACCAGCTTGTCTGACGACACTGCTGCCTGCACTTCCAGTCCGAGTGACCGCTCGAGTTCGTTGATATCGAGTCTCGCCTTCGAGTTGACACGATTCAAGATCAACTTGATCTTCTCGAACGGGAACTTGATGAGTTTCAACGTGTCGAGAGCAAGCTTGGCGTTCTTGACCGCCGGAAGATCCATGTCCACGACCAACAGCACCGTGTCGGATCGTTCGAGAATCGACAACACCGGCTCGTCGAGAAACGGCGCGGTGTCGATGATCACATAGTCGAACATGCGTTTCAGCATTCCAAGTGTCTTGACGACTACCTGCGTCGAAACCTCGTCGGCAAGCGACGGCTCGAGTGGTGAGGAGAGAACTCGCATCCCCGACGTATGCGTGGCGAGGAGAGATTCGAGTAGCTGCTCATCCAACTTGTCGATGTCTCTGGCTGCGTCCACGATCGTGTGCTGCGGTTCGACCTGAAGCGAGATACACACGTCGCCGAACTGCAGATCGGCGTCCATGATCACAACCCGCTCCGGGGCCTCGGTCATGAACGCGAGGGCAAGCCCGACGTTGACGGTGGTCATCGTCTTGCCCGCACCGCCCTTGGGAGACATGATCGTGACGACCTTGCCGATCTTGACTCTCGTTTGGGCGTCGCCGCGAGCGATGGACTCCATCTTTTCGATGTGGGTGAGCATTCCCTCGATCTTGGCGGCGTTCAGCGGGGCATCGACAACGTCCTTGAAGCCGACGCGGATGGCTGCGCGCAGAACGTCCGTGGTGAGCCCCTCGGCGACGAGAACGATCGGCAACTGTGGCTGGATGTCGAGCAGCAGGCTGACCTCGTTGACGCCGGCCTCATGAGCGAAGCCCGGTCCGATGATCGCCAGTTCGATACCCTCTTCGACGAGCTTGCGCTGAGCATCCGAAACGTTGCGCACCCGATGCACCTTGTGCCCGTCGAGCAGCGCCTCGGCGCTCTCCATCGCCCCCGTGTCGGTATCGACGACGAGGATCACACGGGTGCTGACCATATCAGTTCCCGGTGCCACCGCTCACCAGTCCTAGCTCGACCTGGATGCGATCCAGGAGTCCGAAGATGTCATCGACGACCACGGGCTGGGCGTCGTACGGCACGTAGTCGCCCGTGGGCAGGAGCGACAATGCAACCTGGGCGTACTGCCGGGTGAACTCGATCTGTTCGGCCTGCTGGGGAGTCACCTCTAGCACGACGACACCGCCACCGGATGGAACGAGTCCCGTGTCGAGTGGTGCCGGACGGGTATCTGGCCCGACCGCGAGCACCTGGACGTTCTGGAAGACCGTCTGGGTCACATCGACCGACAGCGGGATCGCCGAACCGAGGTTCGCTGGGCCTGTAGGTTCGGTGGGAACTGCGTCCGGGTTGGTGGCCTGATCTGCCTGCTCTTGTGTGGCGCCTGCCTGGACGAGGAGATCACGCAACTCGTCGTTCGAGATGATCTCGAGGAAGTTCAGGGGTACGAGTGACGCCGAAGCAAGGATGTTGACGTTGTCGCCGGGCCGCAGGAAACCACCTGAGGAGTTGACATCGCTGACCTGAAACGAGATCGCCACCTTGCCCGGCGCGATCGCGTCGGAGAGACGCTGCTGCAGGTCTCGTGTGTCGGCGAACGACGATGCAGAGATCAACTGACCCGCAGCGATCGGTCCGGCGGCGACGTTGCCATCGAGGACGGCGTCGAGATCGCCGGGGCTGTTCGGACATCCGTACTTGGTCGGATCCGCCTCGGCGTTCGCACCGGCACCGCCGATGCATAGGATCGTCGATCCGTCGAACACGACCTGCTCACGCAGCGCCGTGCTCTCCTCGATACGATCTCGGACCTCTGCCCCAGGTTCGCCTGCGGCGATCACATCGGTCGCCCGATAGACGACGACCTCAGCGATCTCGCTGCGAAGGTCATCTTCGACGCTTGTCAGATACTGCCATACCGCGTAGCCGGAGATCCCGGCTAGCGCCACAGCGATTACGAGAACTAGAGTTCGCCGGCCCATGTCAGTCGTTCCTCCCCATAGCAAAACACGACTTCAGCTCGCATAGAACGGGTCCGTTCGACGCGCGGATGTAGAAGGTTGCCACATCACCTGGTGCCAGGTCAAGAACCCAACCCGGATGATCGTTGATCGGTCGTCTGCTAGGAGCGGCCGATACCGCGCTCCTTGAGCTCTTGCAAGATCGCCTCGAGGGACGAGTCTGCTGAGAAGCTCGGTGCGTCTGTTGCTTCATCCTCACGCTGGAACTCCCTGCGACGAGGACTGCTTGGCTTTCTTTCGCTCCACGACGAGCGTTCCTCCCATTCTGGAAGTGCCTGCTTGATCGACAGGCTTACTCGTCGTCTGTCGGCATCGATCTCGGTGACCTTAACCCTTACTTCCTGTCCGAGGGACAGCTCGAGCTCAGGGCTTTCGACATGGTGCATAGCGATCTCCGACACATGGACGAGACCTTCAACACCGTCACCGACGGATACGAAGGCACCGAAAGGCACGGTCTTGGTGACACGCCCATCGACGACGTCGCCGATCGAGGTTGCCCTGGAGAACGTCTCCCATGGGTCTTCAGCAGTCTGCCTGATCGACAGGGAGATACGCTCACGGTCGTAATCGACCTCGAGAACCTTGACCTTCACCTGGTCACCGACGGTCACGATCTCACCGGGGTGGTTGACGTGGCGCCATGAGAGTTCCGAGACGTGGACGAGGCCGTCCATGCCACCGAGATCGACGAACGCACCGAAGTTGACGACACTCGACACGACCCCGGAACGGACGTCGCCTTCCTTGAGGTCGGCGAGGAAGGCGTGGCGCTGCTCGGCCTGCTCCTCCTCGAGGTACGCCCTGCGGGACAGCACGACGTTGTTGCGGTTCCGATCGAGTTCGATGACCTTCGCCTCGATCGGCTCACCGACAAAGGGTTGCAGGTCACGCACACGCCGCAGATCGACGAGTGACGCCGGGAGGAAGCCACGAAGACCGATGTCGACGATGAGGCCACCCTTGACGACCTCGATGACCTGGCCGGTCACCGTGCCACCGTCGTTCATGATGCCTTCGATGGTCCCCCATGCACGTTCGTACTGGGCACGTTTCTTGGAGAGCACGAGACGTCCCTCGTCATCCTCCTTCTGGAGAACGAGGGCCTCGATCTCGTCCCCGACCTTCACGACGTCGTCGGGGTTCGAGTTGTTGCGAACCGACAGCTCGTGGGGAGGGATCACGCCTTCAGACTTGTAGCCGATGTCAACGAGAACTTCGTCGGGGTCGACCCGCACGACCGTTCCTGCGACGATGTCTCCCTCTTTGAACTCGAACACCGTCTGTTCCACGGCTGCGGCGAAGTCCTCCGCCGATAGGTCGTTCGGAACGTCTCCGATGGTCTTGGGAGCGCTGATCGCTGGCCGGTCACCTCGAGGCCTCGGCCGCACAGGCTTCTTCTCCTCGACGGCCTCAGGCTCGACGGCCTCAGACTCGACGACCTCAGACTCAACAGCCACAGACTCAACAGCCACAGACTCAACAGCCACAGACTCAACAGCCACAGACTCAACAGCCACAGACTCAACAGCCACAGACTCAACAGCCACAGACTCAACAGCCACGTCATCGGTTGGTGCATCACCCAGAGAGGGAGCCGTCGCGTCATCGGACG
>CAYLVM010000016.1:0-30324 GCA_964387145.1 uncultured Acidimicrobiaceae bacterium | reverse complement strand
AGGTCGCGCTGAACAGCGACGATGCGCTGGCCCCTGCCGGGGCTGCCGTCGTGGTCGTCGTTGCGGACGGGGAGGTGGTGGTCGTAGTGCCCCCGGCTGCAGGAATGATGTAGTCGGCGACGGCCTGGATCTCAGCGCTGCTCAGACCTGAGGCCTGTGCAGTCATGAGGCCCGAGGTCATGACGTCGACGATCTGTGCGTTGGACAGGCCCTTGGCTGCAAGGTCCGCCTGTGTATGACATATCGAGCAGGTGGTGGTGAACAGTGCCGCCCCATCGATAGTCGAGGCCGGTGCGGTGGTTGTCGTCGTCGACGTGGTGGTGGTCGTCGCGGTGCCCGTACCGATCGTGATGACGATCGTCGAATTCGGGTCGGCAGGATCGTTGGTGGCTCCTCCATCGTCCGTGACGGTGAGTGTCACGGTGTAGGTGCCGTCGGCACCGAAGGTGTGGAAGATCACTCCGGCCTCGGCCAAAGTCTTGTCCTTCACCAGATCAGATCCATCTCCGAAGTCCCATGTGATTGTGGCGATCGTACCGTCGGGGTCGACGGACGCGGTGCCGTCGAACAGGAACCAGTCGCCTACTGCACCGCTCGTCGCGTCCGCTGCTACCTCAGCTGTTGGGAGCTGGTTCGTCTGTCCGGTTGCCGGACCGATCGACACGACAGCGAGGATGGCGATCGCCATCAAGCTGCTCAATGTCAACAAATGTCGTTTCTTGGCCATCTCGCCTCCACCACCTTCTCACCGAAAGGAGACCTAATTCACTTCGCAATAATAGCTTACACTCTTACTAAGTATCTCGGCAATCGGTCGAACGGCCTGTTCAGGAATTCGTTCGGAGTCTGAGACGCCAGAGATCGGTCCGACCGGCCCACGGAGTCGTTTGTGCGGATGCCTTCTCGAACGCCGGACCCTCCCGGAGGGGATGGGCGGTCGTGTGTACGATGGGCTGCGTGGTGTTCCGATGGGACGGCCGAGTGCTTTGGAATTCCTCAGTTGGTTAGTATAGAATTGTGTCACGCGTTCAACGGGAGGGTTGATGCCAGGAATACGAGATCGGCGGCGCCGTGGACTACGCGTCGCGCTGCCGCTGCTCATCACAGCCTTCCTCTTCTCAGCGTTCCCTGCGTTCGCTACGGATGAGGGAGTACCCGAGCAGATTTCAGATACAGGGGATGCCGGCCACATCGAAGAGCCGATCGTTCCGCGCAACGATCTGTCGATCGGTGGCGAGCTGTACCGCTCCGAGTGTTCAGCGTGCCACGCAGCGACGGCCATCGGTGGTGCCCTGAGCTTCCGCGGCAACGCCCCTGCACTCAAGGAGTACACAGCGCTCGAGACCGCAGCTGCCATTCGAGGAGGCCCGGGCGAGATGCCGTTCTTCGGGCCTGCCCGCATCACCGATGAGGAACTCAGCCAGATCGTGACATACACGCTGTACCTGAAGAACCCGGATGACCTCGGTGGTGCCCCGATTGGAAGGGTCGGCCCGGTGATGGAAGGCTTCATCGCCTGGGCGGTAGGGATGAGTGCGATCGCACTCGGACTCATGTGGATTGGAGATCGACGTGCGTAAATCGAAAGCCCCAAACGTCGCCTTTGGCGTCACGATCCTGTCGGGGTTCGCCCTGCTCGTCGTGTACGCCTTCGGCGGCCAGCCGCAGATCGAGGGTCTGCTCTGGTTCTATGCGCTCGCCGGACTCGGCGTCGGCATCATCACGGGTGCCAACATGTATCTCCCCAGCGATGAGACAGAGGAGGAACGCCACCTTCTCATCAGCTCAGAGGAGATGATGGAGGCGGCCAAGGCGGACTTCCTCAGGGCAGATGCAGGTGAAGACGAGGGACTCGACAAGGATCGGCGCACGCTGCTCCAGCTGTTGACCGGTGCCTTCGTCGCCGTCGGGGCCGCCGTGGTGTTCCCGATCCGGTCCCTCGGCCCGCACCCGTCCGAAGACCTCCGCAAGACTGACTTTTCCAAGGGCGTGCGACTGGTGACCGTCGACGGTGCACCGATCAAGGCCGGTCAGCTCGGTGTCGGTGAGCTCGTGACGGTGTTCCCCGAGGGCCACACCCGGGCAGCCGACTCCCCGACGCTGCTGATCCGCTACGACGAAGACAACTTCATCCCCGTCGGAGGGAGAGCGGACTGGGTAGCAGAGGGCATGGTTGCGTACTCGAAGATCTGCACACACGCCGCATGTGGCGTTGGCCTGTATCAGAATGTCACCGGCTTGCTGCTGTGCCCGTGCCATCAATCGACGTTCGACGTCAACGACGGATGCAACCCGACGTTCGGTCCGGCGACGAGGCCGCTCCCGCAGCTGCCCATCGCCATCGATTCGGAGGGGTTCGTCGTGGCGCAGAGCGACTATCCAGAACCTGTGGGTCCCGGATACTGGGATAGGACGAACAACGTATGATACGCGCACTCGTCAGGGGCATAGACGAACGCCTCGGTACGGCACGGATGACCCGAGAAGTACTGAACAAGGTCTTCCCAGACCACTGGTCCTTCCTGCTCGGGGAAGTGATCCTCTACTGTTTCATCATCCTCGTAGCGACCGGTGTGTACCTCACCCTCTTCTTTGATGCGAGCCAGCAAGAGGTGCTGTACGCGGGAAGCTACGTTCCCCTCCAGGGCGTCCAGATGTCGCGGGCGTACGCGTCTGCGCTCGACATCACGTTCTCCGTGCGGTCGGGTCTCGTCATCCGGCAGGTGCATCACTGGGCTGCACTGCTCTTTGCAGCCTCGATGGTGGTTCACCTGTTGCGCACGTTCTTCACAGGAGCGTTCCGCAAGCCCCGTGAGATGAACTGGGTGATCGGTGTAACGCTGTTCATGCTTGCCATGGTCAACGGGTTCACGGGGTACTCGATGATCGATGATCAGCTGTCGGGTACCGGTCTGCGGATCGGCTACTCGATCGTTCTGTCGATCCCGGTCGTCGGCCCGTGGCTGTCGTCACTGCTCCTCGGTGGTGAGTTCCCCGGCGCCGACATCATCTCGCGCCTGTTCGTGCTTCACGTGATGATCGTTCCCTCGATCATCACGATCCTGATCGTCGCGCACATGGCGATCCTCATCCGGCAGAAGCACACCCAGTTCCCCGGCAAGGGGAAGCGGGAATACAACATCGTCGGCCTGCGCTTGTGGCCGACGTACGCCATGAAGGCAGTCGGTGTCTTCTTCCTCACCGGAGCGGTCCTGTCCGCAATGGGCGGCCTCATCCAGATCAACCCGATCTGGATGTTCGGCCCGTTCCGTGCAGCGGACGTCTCTTCGGCATCACAGCCGGACTGGTACGTTGGATGGCTCGAGGGAGCACTGCGCCTGATGCCTGCATGGGAGTTGCGTGCCTCTCCGTTCGAGATCCCGAACCCGTTCTACCCGGCGTTGCTGCTTTCAGGCACCGTGTTCGCCGTCCTGTACGCGTGGCCGTGGCTCGAGGCGCGCTTTACGAAGGATCACGAGATCCATCATCTCCTCGACCGGCCGAGTGAACACCCGACGAGAACGTCGATCGGCATCTCTGCGATGAGCTTCTTCGGACTGCTCTTCATTGCAGGGGGAGACGACGTGATCGCCGTGTGGCTCGACATCTCGGTGAACACGATGGTCCGCACACTTCAGTTGCTCGTGGTGACCCTGCCGCCTGTGGTGTTCTTCGTCAGTCGCGGCATCATGAGGCGGCGGCTCCGCAAGCGTGAGGAGAGAGGCGTGGGGTACGTCCCACGCGTCGGACACTCGCGTTGGGAAGCCCGGGCCATGGCCGCCCTCGTCCTGGCGATGGTCTGGTTCATCGTCGTGTCCCTTGCAAACCCGTCTCCGCCGCCGCTTCCCGAGTCGTGGACCCCTGAGGCCAACGCCGGTTTCTCGGGGTTGGAGATGTATGAGGCTGCATGCGCCCAGTGCCACGGCGAGAACCTCGAAGGTATCTTCGGTCCGTCGCTCGCCGCCGGCACGGACTCCGAGAAGATGTCCGACACGCTGATTCAGGCAGTCGTGTTCGCAGGCATCGGCAAGATGCCTCCCATGCCGGGCGTTCTCACAGAGGACCAGGTCCTCGAGGTCATCGGATACATACGCAAGGTCCAGGGAGTCGGGTAGCGACCACGGGATTGAAAGCGCCGTGCCGGATGTCCGGCACGGCGCTTTCGCGTTTTGGGGCCGTCGTGGCTAGATGAGAGCGAACTGCTCGTCGGTCGGCTCTGCTCAGCAGTACCAGGGCTCGGTGAGATAGGGGATGGTCACGGTCGGAGGCACATCGCTCACCTGGGGGTTCAGCGGAGGTGGGGCATCGGTGCCACGTGCCGCATGCGCCTCCTCCCACACTTCGGTGAAGATCTGGACCCGGGACCGTTCCACAGACCCGCTCTGCTGGGCGATCCGTAGGACATCGGCGAAGAGCTCGTCGACCGCCGGGTCGCGATGGTGCCACGGGTAGACCAGTTCACGATCGTCGAACTGCTCCACGAGGTCTGCAATATCGGGGAGCTCGAGCAGCTTGCTTTCAGCCGGGATGAGCAGGCGGATCGCGTACTGGACCGGCGAGATGTTCTCCACCAGACCGAGGGATGCGAGCGTTGCAAGGAACTCGATGTACCCGTCGAGCGTGGTCCACGGGGTGAACGTCACGAAGGTCGGGTTCAGCGCCAGGCCGACGACGCGCATTTCGGCCAGGACCTTTTCGAGATCGTGGCGACTATGGCGCTTGTCGAAGTGAGCGAGGACCTGATCGTTGAACGACTCGACGGCGCTGGTCACGAGCACACACCCGGTCCTCTTGAGGTCCGCAAGGAGGTGGGCGTGCCGTGCAAGGTGCTCGACCTTGATGGTGACGTCGTAGGTCAGGTCGGGGAACTCGTGATGCATCCTCGTCACGATCCGCATTGCATGTTTCGGTCCGTTGAAGAAGTCCGGATCCCCGAACGTGATGTGCTCGGCGCCTGAGCGAACCTGGCGGCGGATGTCCTCGAGCACGACGTCGGGTTGTACGACGACGAAGCGCCCGCCGTACACCGGGACGACGGGGCAGTGACGGCAGAGATGCTTGCAGCCACGGGACGCTTCGGTGTACCCGACGAGTTTCGATACATCGGGTGACACCTGGAGCTTGGCGTAGTTGTCGAGTGAGGGGAGGCCTGTGCGGTCGGGGACGAGGAAGTTCTGACGCCGCAGCGAGATCCGTGCCTCAGGTTGGTCGAACGGCTCCGGGCCGGCGGTGACCACCCGGTTGTAGATGTCGACGATCCCCTCCTCGAACTCACCTCCGAGGACCGAGTCCGCGCCGAGGTCCCGAAGGTGGGCTTCGTTGATCGGTGCGTACAACCCGAAGAAGCAGATGTGCGCATCCGGGTTGATGTCCTTGACCCTGGCGAGGACCGGCTCTGCGAGGCGCGTCGCTGTGTGCATCGGGACGTAGAACGCAATCATGCCCGCGGTGCGAATGGGATCCGGGTCCAGGTCCGATATGGAGAGATCCTGGAGCGAGACGTGGGCACCTGCCGCCTCCAGCCAGGCTGCAACGGACGCGAGTCCGAACGATTGGCGACCCAGCTCATAGGTCGAAATGAGTACAACTTTGCCTGACATGGGCCTCCCGGGAGCGCAAGGTTAGGCCGACCCACACAAAGAGCGGACGCAGGACGCACTGGTCTACGCTGGCGGGATGTCATGGCACGAAGGCCCTCTCGGCGTACTGGACCTCGAAGCGACCGGTGTCGACCCGCACACGGCACGCATCATCGAGGTGGCGCTGCTGCGTTTCGAGATCGACGGCTCCTCGAGCGAACTCGTGAACCGTTTGATCGACCCGGGTGTCCCGATCCCTGCAGTCGTCACGGACATCACCGGGATCAGTACCGACGATGTCGAGACGAACGGCGGTGACCCCGTCGAGGTCCTCGAATCGACGAGGGACGCGGTCACCCGTCTTGTCGACGACGGTGTACCGATCGTCATCTATCAGGCCCCGTACGACTGGCCGCTTCTCGGTGCAGAGCTTGCACGCCACGGGCTCGGCTCTCTGCCTGGTGTCCCTCCGGCGATCCTGATCGACCCGCTCGTTCTGGACCGCCACGTCGACCGGTACCGCAAGGGGAAGCGCACCCTCGACGTCGTTGCCGCCCACTACGGTGTTCGACTCGACGATGCCCACCGTGCAGCACCCGACGCAGCGGCGACCGCTGCCTTGGCCCGCAAGATCGCCGAGCGGTACCCTCAACTCCACGTCGAGGGCCCCGACATCGTTGCTCTCCAACGGGACGCCCACAAGACGTGGAAGACGTCCCTCAACGAGTACCTCGCAAAGGTCGACCCTTCACGATCACCCGTCACGGGGGAGTGGCCGAACGGATAGTGGGGCTTCGGCGCCGCGATTCGAGCCGGAACGGGCCGTCTCCTAACCTGGGGACCGCTCGGAGCCCGCACCCTGACGAAAGGGGCGGGTGCACCGGACACCGGGCAAGGAGTGCACGATGACCCTGTTCCATCCCCATCGCCGGGACCGCTTCTACCCCGATGCCCGCTCGCAAGAGGTGATGGTCAAGACCATTGAGTTCTTCGAGACGAAAGGCCTCCAACGGATCAAGGAGGACGACCACGACGCCGTCTGGTATCAGGACTTCGTCGACTTCGTTGGGAGCGAGAACATCTTCGCCACGATGTGCACACCGTCTGGGTACGGGGCAGACGACGCACGGTGGGATACGTGGCGGGTCTGTGAGTTCGCCGAGATCCTCGGGTTCTACGGGCTTGCGTACTGGTATGCCTATCAGGTCACGGTGCTCGGACTCGGCCCGATCTGGATGACCGACAACGAGGACCTCAAGCACCGCGCAGCAGCACTGCTCGAAGACGGAGCCGTCTTCGGGTTCGGCCTCTCCGAGCAGGGACACGGTGCCGATCTGTACGCGACCGAGATGTCGCTCACCGCGACCGGTGATGGCATGTACGTCGCGAACGGGTCCAAGTACTACATCGGCAACGCCAATGCAGCAGCCATGGTGTCCACGTTCGGCACCATCACCGACACCGGGGAGCGGGTGTTCTTCGTCGTGGACTCCCAGCACCCGGCGTTCCATCTCGTCAAGAACGTCGTGCACCACCAGAACTTCGTTGCCGAGTACCGCCTCGAGGAGTACCCGATCACCGACGCCGACATCCTGTCTCGTGGTGACGAAGCCTGGAACGCTGCCCTCAACACCGTCAACATCGGCAAGTACAACCTCGGATGGGCATCCATCGGGATGTGCACACACGCCATGTACGAAGCCATCCACCACGCGGCACACCGGCATCTCTACGGGATGACCGTCACCGACTTCCCCCACGTCCAGCGTCTCTTCACCGACGCATACGTGAGGCTCGTGGCGATGAAGCTCGTGGCGCTGCGTGCTGCCGACTACATGCGTTCTGCAACCCTGGACGACCGGCGCTACTTGCTGTACAACCCGGTCGTCAAGATGAAGGTCACCACCCAGGGTGAGGACGTCATCGACCATCTGTGGGACGTCATTGCGGCGCGGGGGTTCGAGAAGGACCTGTTCTTCGAAATGGCCGCCCGCGACATCCGGGCACTCCCGAAGCTCGAAGGGACGGTGCACGTCAACATCGCCCTGATCGTCAAGTTCATGAAGAACTACTTCTTCGACCCCGTCGACCTCCCGGAGATCCCCCGGCGCAGTGATGCAGCCAACGATGGCTTCCTCTTCGACCAGGGACCGACGAGGGGCCTCGGCAGCATACGTTTCTCGGACTACCGCAAGGTGTTCTCGCGATTCGACCTTGCGAACGTGACGCTGTTCATGGAACAGGCTGCAACGTTCAAGACCATGCTCGCAACAGAGGGACCGACCGAATCCCAGGCCAAGGACACCGACTGGCTATTGGCGGTCGGGGAGCTCTTCACGCTCATCGTGTACTGCCAGCTCGTTGCAGAGAACGCCGAGATCTACGGGATCGACGACGACGTGGTCGACGAGATCTTCGACGTTGCCGTGCGGGACTTCTCCCGGTTCGCCGTCGAGCTCCACGGCAAGGCCGCCACGACGTCGCAACAGGGTGAACTGTGCATGGCAATGGTCCGCAAGCCCGCAGATGACCTTGCCCGATACCAGCGGGTGTGGGTCGACCATGTCTACGCCTTGCGCGATGCCTATGAGATGGCCGACTGATCGTCGAGATCCTGAGACGACAGGTGGTCATTCGGGCTGGCGGTGAGATACAGTGAACTCACATCGAGAGGGAGACAACGTGGACGACATCGACTGGGGGCACCTGCTCTTCGGTTTCAGCGGACGGATCAACAGGGCGAAGTTCTGGGCGGGGATGGTTCTGCAGTACGCGATCCTCTTCGCCACGGTCGCCGTTGCATTCGCAGTCAATGATCCGATCGCGTTTTGGGTCGCAGGGGTCGTCAACCTCGTGACGATTTGGATGTGGATCGCGATCTCCATCAAGCGCTGGCACGACCGCGGCAAGTCCGGGTGGTGGATGCTGATCGCCCTCGTCCCGGTCATCGGGTACCTCTGGATGTTGATCGAGACCGGATTCCTCGCCGGTGACACCGGACCCAACGACTACGGCCCCGACCCTCTCGTCGCCACCCCCACTGCCCCTGCCACCCCCGACGCTTCGGAGTGACCCGAGACCGGTTCGCAGGCCTTCGGGCCGCAGATGGCGCGACCGGGTAGCATCGGGCACCGTGGTGCTCCCAATCGATCAAGATGCGTTCAACGACATCATCGCGCGCGTCCCCGAGATCGTGGGTGCGCACGAGATCCATGTCCGGCATCTCGAGGGTGGACTCACCAACACGAACTACCTCGTCGAAGCGAACGGCGGGCAGTTCGTTGCGAGGATCATCGGTGACAACGGGCCGGTGCTGGTACGAGATCGGTCGACCGAGGAGGCCGCGATGCGCCGCGCTGAGGCAGCGGGAGTCGCCCCCGAGGTGGTGCTGTTCACGCAACCCGAAGGGCACATGGTGACGCGCTACCTCGCCGACACCTCGCCGTTGACGGTCGAAGCGTTCACCTCCACCGAGATGATTCCCCGCCTTGCCGGCCGCCTGCGCGACGTACACACCCTCGACCCGATCGAGGGGACGTTCAACCCGTACACCGACATCCGTCGCTGGCTCGAGATCATTGGAGTGCGAGGCACACCGTGGCCGGACCGCCTCGGGGCGCTGCTCGAACGCGTCGAGCGGATCGAGCGGGAGCGCACACCCGTTCGAGAAGCCGACTTCGTGTTGTGCCACAACGACCCGTACCACCTCAACTTCCTCGACAACGGAACCACGCTGTGGATGATCGATTGGGAGTACGCAGGTATGGGGGACCGCATGTACGACCTTGCTTCGATCGGGTACGTGCTCGATGAAGACGGAAGGGATCTGCTGGTCGAGTCGTACTTTGGGGGACGGAACCCTCGGAGGCGGGATGGTCTCGACGCGATGATCTGTGTCGTGGTGTGCTGGAACGTGGTGTGGTCACTCATCCAGACGCATGGCGGGGTGGCAGGCTTCGATTACCTCGAGTTCGCCGAGAGCCTTTTCGACCTGCTTCCAACGCCGGAGAACGGGGTAGCGAGCGGGTAGGATGCCGCCTCGATACCGTGTAGCGCCGACGACGGCTTGCACGGGTCCGATCGTGTGACTCTGGAGGGCCCTTGGACACCATCCCGCAGCTCGTGCTCGCCAACGCGCGGAGGATGCCGGACGCGCCTGCGCTCCTTCGGCGAGTCGGTGACGTGTGGGAGGTGACGACGTGGGCCGAGTACGGCGCCGCCGTTTCCCGGACGGCACGGGCTCTCATCGCCTCAGGTATCGAGGTAGGGGACCGGCTCGGGATCCTGTCGTACAACACACCGGAGTGGGTGATCTTCGACGTAGCGGCGATGGCCGTCGGCGCCGTCCCCGTCGGCATCTACTACGCGAGCTCGGACCACGAGATCACCGACGTTCTCGACCGTTCACAGGCACGTGCCGTGCTTGGGCAAACGGCGGCTCACATCGGTGCGATCGGCGCCGGTGACCATCCGACCCTCGACCTGGTCATCGGTATCGACGACGCCCCGGGCGATGCAGTTCCCTGGGCGACGTTCCTCGAACGCGGCGATGGGATCGCCGACGGAGTCCTCGACGAACGGCTTCAGTCGATCCGTCCCGAGCACGATGGCGCCATGATCTTCACCGCTGCCGGATTCGGTGCACCGGCGGGAGTCGTGCTGAGCCACGACAACCTTGTGTTCGCAGGTCACTCCTCGGTCGAGCTGTTCGACGTCACCGCCGATGATTCCGCCCTGTCGTACCTGCCGCTGTCACATATCGCCGAGCAGATCTTCACGATCCTGGCCCCGGCTCACATCGGGTACCCGGTCGCGTTCGCTCAGTCCCTCGGTCGGGTTCGCAGTGACCTTCCCGAGATTCAGCCATCCATCTTCTTCGGTGTGCCGCTCGTTTGGGCAGGGTTCGAACGCGCCCTACGAAAGCAGATGGAGTCCCTCGAGGGGTATCAACGCATCATCGCCGAGTGGTCGATGCGGGCGAATCGGGCCGACGTTGCTGCCCGGAACGCCGGTGGTCGACGCCCGATCCATCGCAGGCTCCTTGCGTACCTCGCCCGGCGCCTGTTCTCCGACAAGGTCAAACGCATCATGGGGTTCTCCAACTCCCGCCTCGCGTTCTGCGGGGCGGTATCGGCCGATCCCGAGATGCTCGCCTACTTCTCCGGTTTCGACATCGTGATCCGTGAGGTCTACGGCCTCTCGGAAGCGACCGGGCCGTCGGTCGTCACGAGGGAGGGAGCGACCCGGTTCGGCACGGTCGGCCACCCGATGCCCGGCGTCGAGATCTCGCTCGCCGATGACGGCGAGATCCTCATCCGGGGCCGCAGCGTGTTCTCGAGGTACCTCGACGACCCGGACGCCACCCGCCGTGCGCTTCGCGACGGTTGGCTCCACACGGGTGACCTCGGCCACGTCGATGAGGAGGAGTTCCTGACCATCACGGGACGCAAGAAGGACATCGTGCTCACCTCCGGTGGCAAGAACGTCGACCCCGGGGCGATCGAGCCGCTGCTCCAGGAGGACCCACAGGTCATCGACGCCGTCGTCGTCGGTGACGGCTACGACCAACTCGGTGTGCTGATCGCAGTCGGCGGCAACCTCGACGACGATGCCGCCCTCGCACACGCAAGGTCGGTCGTCAGGGCCGTGAACCAGCGATTCGCCAGAGCGGAGCAGATCCGGAGAGTCGGTTTGCTTCCCCGCCCCCTGTCCATCGAGATGGGGGAGCGTACAGCGAGCGGTTACCTCGAGCGGCCGGTCGTTGTCGAGCACTTCTCCGACGAGATTGCTGCCCTCTACCGATGACGGTCATCGGAGAACCGGCTTCTTCCCTCCTCTGTCCCCCCTTCATCCTCAATCCGCTGTTCGGCATCCCCTGCCGACTCCGATTCCTGCCGTCCCCACTTTCAATCCTGGATTGGTGGGCAGGTGGATACGGTTGACGGGTTTACAGCTCACAGCTCACAGTTCACAGTCGGAAACTCCGGGCCGTTCCTGGCTGCCTACGCGTCGCCGGTACACCTCGATCCACGAGGTCGAACTTGTCTTCGGGCTTCCAATTCTGCCGTCCCCCCTTCAGGGGGGACAAGCGAGTCCTCGAGCGAGGGGGGACCGCGAGCCCGCGAGCCCGGCACGGAAAAGACCCGAACAACTCGCGTCCCCATCCCCCTGGCTCGTCGCTGCGCTCCTCACCTATCCCCCTTGAAAGAGGGATAGAAGAACACCGCGTCTCGCACCGAATCCATGCAGGCGTAGATATCGCGAAACCATTGTCGTCACCGGCCCAACCACTGATCGATCCCAGCCAAATCATGGATCCAGGTCGAAAGGGGGACGACAGGACCGAAGAACCTGATGTCGTGCAGGGAAACTGTGCAGCGGTCACAACACCGCGAGAGCCGTGGCGTTGCAGTGGTTCTCGGGAGTCAACGGTTACGACAGCGTGATCGTGCCGTGCGGGGTGCGGATGGTTGCCGAGATCCTGGCCGTCTCCGATGCGGTGACGCTCATCGGGATGCCGAGGGTCTCCAGGACCGCCCCGGTGCAAGCATCGGGATGGCTGAGCGTGAGAGCGACCAGTTCACCTGCCGATGGAAGCGACGCCGCGGGGTGCGGGCCGTCTCCCCAGTCGATGAAGAAGGGGAGGATGCCACCGGCCCGATCGGCGAACGGGTCGGTCAGCTGCCACGTCAGCACGGACCCGTCGGGGAGGGACCGACTCCCGGAGGCGACCGAACCAAGATCGACGCCGTCCCCGGCGGCTGTGGTGACCAGATCGTCCAGGTCATGTCCCTTCGTCGCCCAAGTGACGAGGCGGGGTTCCCTGAGAGCGTCGATGCCAAAAAGGGTCGCAGGCCCATCGATTGATGCGTCGGGGTCCGGGCCGATGATCTCGAGATAGGTCGCATCACCGAGGGAGACGAGGGCGTTGCGTGTTCCCCAGCCCTCATGTCTGCCTCCCACAACGACGGTGCAGCCGAGGAGACCTTCGATGGACGCGATACCCGCGTCGAGGTCCGGCGTGGCGTAGACGAGATGATCGACGAAGGACAACACTGCTGCCTCGCGTGAGTCGGCGTGTCATCAAGGTAGCGGGATCCGCCCGGCGTGTTGGCGTCGTGGGCTCGACGTGTCATCCTTGCTCCATGGGATGTATCTCCTCTTCAGGGCAGTTCTCCTTCGGCAGTGTCCGATGCGCCGGGTCGTGACCGGTGTCCGCCGTGCCAGCAGCTGTGGCCGGAGCTGCATTCGTGATGCTGTGGGCCGCTCAGAGGAAGCTGATCTACTTCCCGACACAGACCGTGCCCCAGGCTGGCCTTGTATCAGAGACCATTGAGGAGGTGTCCTTCCCGACGAGAGACGGGCTCACGCTCTCGGCGTGGATGGTTCCGGGAGTGGGGGAGACGGACGGCGCGGTCGTCGTCGTGTTCCACGGCAACGGCGGGAACCGGGCCGATCGTGTGCCGATCGCCGAGAGGATCGCTGCCGCCGGTCACAGCGTGCTGCTCGTGGAGTACCGCGGGTACGGGGGGAACCCGGGGAGCCCATCCGAGGACGGCCTTCTCGAGGATGCGCGTGCAGCGGTCGCGTATCTGTCGTCCCGGCCCGATGTCGACCCCGGCCGGCTGGTCTACTTCGGTGAGTCACTCGGGGCGGCGGTTGCGATCGGGCTAGCCGTAGAGGTTCCACCCGCCGGACTGATCCTGCGATCGCCGTTCACGTCGCTCCCCGACGTCGCTGCGGTCCACTACCCGTATCTCCCTACGGGCCTGCTTCTGCGGGACAGGTATATGAGCCTCGAGCGGATTCGGGGGATCGACGTCCCGGTCCTGGTGATCGCCGGATCCGCAGACACCATCATTCCAACATCCCAGAGCCGAGCGATCTTCGACGCAGCACCCGCCGCGAAACGCTTCGTCGAGATCGAGGCCGCAGACCACAACGACGCCGCCCTGACCGTCGGCGACGAAGTCACCACGCAGATAGCGTCGTTCCTCACCACCCTCCCCTAACCACAGGCGTCTGGCGCTGAAACAGCCCGTATACGAGCCATGTCGGCGCCAGAGTCCTCATGCGGGGGGTTTGGTGGCTTTGATGATCGCGGAGTGCATGTCGTCGGCCACGGTGTGCGTTGGTTCGATCGTGATGTTCGTGAAACCGGCAGTGGCGAGGCCAGAGCGGTACTCGGTGAAGCTGAGGGCACCGGCGACACACCCGACCCAGCTACCGCGTTCAAGACGATCCGTCTCAGACAAGTCATCGTTGGCGACGACGTCGGCGATCCCGATACGCCCGCCGTGACGAAGGACCCGGAACATCTCGGAGAGCACAGCCGGCTTGTCCGATGACAGATTGACGACACAGTTCGAGATGACGACATCGACCGATACGTCATCGAGTGGGATGTCCTCGATGACACCCTTGCGGAACTCGACGTTGGTGGCACCCGCCTCCTCCTGGTGTTTGCGGGCGAGGGCGAGCATCTCATCGGTCATGTCGATGCCGTACACGAACCCGTCCGGGCCGACACGACGTGCCGAGAGCAGGACATCGATCCCTGCACCAGATCCAAGGTCGAGCACGATCTCTCCCGGGTGCAGGTCTGCTACGGCCGTCGGGTTCCCGCAGCCGAGTGCAGCGAGTGCAGCGCCGTCGGGGATCTCGGCGAGCTCGCCCGCCTCGTAGAGCCATGTACCGAAGTCGCCCGAGTCTGCTGTATCGAACGCCGCGGTGTCCGAGGTGCTGCAACAGTCGGTCGAACCGGAGACCTCCTCGACGCTCGCAGCTGCTTTGGCGTAGCGCTTTCGTACCTCGTCCCGGGTATCGGTTCCTGCCATGGCGTTCTCCTCAAATAGATAGATGTCGATATGAGGACAATACCAGTCGTATCGACATACATCAATACGTTGTATGCTGGACGGATGGAGACGAAGATGATCGAGGCCTGCTGTCGGCCGGTACTTGCCGAGCCGATCGATCCGGGCGAGGCTGCGGAACTCGCGGCAGCGTTCAGACTGCTTGCCGACCCGATCCGTCTCCGCATCGTGAGCCTCGTGGCGAACGCCCCCGACGGGGAGATGTGTGCATGTGACCTCCCGGCGGCCCTCGAGCGCAGTCAACCAACGGTGAGCCACCACCTCTCGCTGCTCGCCGACGCCGGCCTGCTCACGAGAGAGCAGCGCGGCAAGTGGGCGTGGTTCCGAGTCGACCGTGATCGCGTGGCAGTGCTGCGCGATGCCCTGAACCTGTCGTAGCGTCGCCAACCGGGTCCCCAACGGTGAGGACTCGCACGATACTGCGCCTCAGGTATCCGTCTTCTCGACCAGTGAGATGACGAGGTTGCCACCTGCGACGATCTTGCTCGTGGTGATCGCTGCTCCCGATGGCAGCATTGCCTCGACTCCACCGAAGCGCAGGAACGTTCGCCAGTTCCGGTAGTGGTCGGCACCTGCGATCCGTTCGGCGATGGTGGCGAAGGTCCGCCACACCTTTCCCTTGAGGCGAAGGGAGCCGTTGCGGTAGTCGATGATGAGGATTCGGCCGTCGGGGTGGACGACCCGCACGATCTCTTCGAGCACGCTGTCCCTGATATCGGGTTCGAGCTCGTGGAGGAACAGCGAGGTGAAGATGAGATCGAACGAACCGTCATCGAACGGCATGCCGGACGCATCTCCGTGTATCAACTCGGCACGGTCACCGAGGCGGGCCCGTGCTTGGCCGAGCATTGCAGGGGACGCATCGATTCCCGTACACGTCGCCCCGGCATCGACGTACGCCTCGAGGTGGGCTCCGGTGCCGCAACCAACGTCGAGGACCGTCATCCCCTCGCTCGGTGGGTGCATCTTGAGGCCGGCGGCCCGCAACGGGGCGTTCACCGGTTCGAGGAGCCGGTCGTAGTACCGGGCGATCCCTGCGTAGGCATCTGAGGACATGATCCGACTCTAAGCGGGTGGCTCCCCGAACGGGCAGACACCCGGGCGCACACGGCGTACGATTGGACCATGGCGACCCACGAAGAGATCCCCCTCACAACGGTCCTTGCCGACCCGGGTGCGGTGTTCGAGCGGGTGGAGAACGATCGCGTCACACTCTCGATCATGCGGGGCAACGAAGCGGTCGCGGTGGTTTCCCCTCCGCCGATCGCAGAGACGCTTGCCGAGCTTCACCGTGCCCTCCGAGAGACACCGCCGGATTCGGCGTTCTACCTCGACGTCCTCGAGACCAGGCGGCTGCTCGGGCTCTGACGCTCGGAGGGACACCGGGAACGGTTCCGGTGTCCCCTTGCCGACGCGTTCTTGGCGGCGTGTAGCCTGAGCGCCATGCAGGGAGAAACCACCACCACAGGGTCGGGGCGTATCGTGCGGGCCGCGGTCGTCCAGGCTGCCCCCGTCGTCTTCGACACCGAGGCGACGATCGCCAAGGTCGCCACACTCACCGCTGAGGCAGCCACGGGAGGCGCCGAGCTCGTCGTGTTCCCCGAGGCGTTCGTCTCGGGATATCCGAGAGGATCTGATTTCGGAGCGGTCGTCGGGAATAGGACCGACGAGGGCAGAGACGAGTATCTCCGGTACTGGAACTCGGCGATCGAGGTCCCCGGTCCACGAACCGAGGAGCTCGGAGCGATCGCCGCGGACAACGGGGTCCATCTCGTGATCGGTGTGATCGAGCGTGACCGCGGCACCTTGTACTGCGCCGTCGTGTACTTCGATGCAGAGGGCACGCTGCTCGGCAAGCGGCGCAAGCTCATGCCGACGGGCAGCGAACGTCTCGTGTGGGGATTCGGCGACGGATCGACCCTCGACGTGTACGACACGGACGTCGGGCGACTCGGTGCGGTCATCTGCTGGGAGAACTACATGCCGCTGCTGCGCACCGCGATGTACCAGAAAGGCATCGAGATCTACTGTGCACCCACAGCCGACCACCGCGAATCGTGGACCTCGACGATGATCCACATCGCGACCGAAGGCAGGTGCTTCGTGCTCGGATGCAACCAGGTCACCCGTCGATCCGACTTCCCGGACGACTACGCCAACGCGTACGGCGACGACCCCGACACCATCCTGTCGCGTGGGGGAAGCTGCATCGTCGACCCGTTCGGGAACCTGCTCGCAGGCCCCGTCTTCGACGAGGAAGTGATCCTCACAGCCGACCTTCCGCTCGACGACATCGTCCGGGGGAAGTACGACTTCGACGTCGTTGGTCACTACGCCCGCCCCGACGTCTTCTCCCTCACCGTCGACGAACGGCCCAAGCAACCAGTCGAGTTCATCGGCGATGTATCGCGGGCCCTTCCACCAGAACAAGAAGGGGCATGAGCCAGCGCGACACCATTCTCGCCCTGTGGTGCCATCCGCGGTCGCTGTCGACCGCGTTCGGGCGGATGATGTCGCAACGCGGCGACTTCACCGTGCTCCACGAGCGGTTCCTCTACCTCTACTACGTCGTGCAGAACCGGCACCTCGTCATTGCGCAGCAGCTCGAGCGCATCGAGCCGGAGATGCTCGCGTCGTTCGACGAGATCGAGGCGGAAATCGAGGCGGACGCAGCGACGGGCCCGGTGTTCTTCAAGGACATGGCCGTCCACGTGTGGAACCCGAAGGGGTACCACGCCGATGAGGCGTTCCTCGGGCGGTTCGCCAACGCGTTCTTGATCCGTGATCCACACATTGCGGTGCTTTCGCACCTCAAGCAGAACCCCGCGATGGTGTTCGAGGAGGTCGGGTACGACGCTCAGTTCGCTCTCTTCGAGACGGTCGCAGAAATGACCGGCGCTCCGCCCGTCGTCATTGACGCCGGTGACCTCGAGGACGACCCTCCCGGGATCGTCCGCGCGTACTGTGCGGCGGTCGGCATCGAGTTCATAGAGTCGGCCCTGCACTGGACGCCGTCGGTACCCGGCCTTCTCACCGAGGGCGATCCGTGGCATACGGATCTCTTCGGTACCACAGGCTTCGAACGGTCCGTCGAGACGTTCGACCCGCAACTCCGATCCCATCCGAGGTACGCGGAGTTCGTGGAGCGATCGACGCCGTTCTACGAAGCGATGTGCGAGCACAGGATCGGGCCGATCACCTGAACTTGCTCCGCCCTTACGCCGGTTCCCTGAAAACGCGGTAGATCGCTGTTGTCAGGAGTGCAGCCATGACGGGGGCGATCGACCAGAACCCGGCAATGCCTCCCATCACCGCTGCCCACATGACGAAGGATCCCGCAGCCAGTCGGGCGAATCGGATGCGCGCAACATCGATCCTTGCCGCACCGGAGTCGGTCATCGACGTCACTGTTGTCGGTCGTGCAGCGACGAGCATCGCTGCTCCGGCAACAGCGGTGAACACGTAGGCGGTACCGGTGATCTCGACGTCTGGCCAGCCGTACTCCCTGGCAAGCGCGTACGCCAGGGCAAGACCCGACAGGACGCCAACGACGAAAGCAACCTTCGCTGTGCGGCGCAGACTCCCGACCTCAGGTGCCGACCAGACCCACGCGCCGATCGGGACCGCGACGATCCACAACACGAGAGACACGCCCGAAGCGGCACCGATTACCCCGAGGATCGCAACGTCGAGCACGCTGATCGGTACTCCGACGGTTCCCGCGACAAGGCGGATACCGATCATCGCAACCGCCGATATCAGCACCGATGGCTGCCCGATGACGGCTGCGCCGAGTGCAAGAACCATGGCGGCCGTTGCTGCTCCCGGATAGTCCGGCGTCAGTTCTCTCGCCGTCGCCCACGCGATGAAGACTGCGACGCCTGCGAGCAGTGCCGCCAGGATCGAAAGGTCGTCGCGGTACCAGCCGACAGTGACCATCACGAAGACAGCGACGCCGGTCCCAGCGACCGCAACCCGATTCGAGCCGATCCGCAGGTCGAGTCCGCGCCCTATCCCCGTCACTGCAGCCCGTTTCATGGACTCTGGCGCCGGTATGGCTCGCATACGGGCTGTTTCAACGCCAGACGCCTGGGGGTCACCAGGCGCCGCCGCCTCCACCGCCGCCACCTCCGCCGCCTCCGCCGGAGAAGCCGCCTCCACCCCCGCTGCTACCGGACGATGGTGGGGTGAATGCTCCCGAGAGGGCAGACTGGATACCGGAGAAGGCGTTCTCGGTGCTCCCTCCGGACAAGCCGTAGGTGCCGTACCAGTAGATCGTCGAGGTGTCTGCGAGCTCCGGTGGCGCGATGAGACGCGCCTGTGCGAGGACTTCAGATGCGATACCGAACCCGATGGCGTACACGAGGTACCGATCCCACAACTCCAACGAGATCACCGGGGCCTCCTCGAGGCGGGAGAAGTCGGTGAGATAGCGCTTGAACGCAAGCCAGCGTGCAGCCTCGAGGGCACCCTCTGGTGTCTTACGCACGCGGACCTTGCGAAACGCGATGATCGCGATCAACAGGATCGCTCCGATCACGGCTCCGATGGCGATCAGGAGGCTGGCGATTGCACCCCCAGGGAGGTTGACCAGGACACGGGGCAGGATCATCCATGTCGCAACCGCCACGATGACGGCGACCAGTGTCGTGAGGAACGCTGCCCGGTTCCCCGACGTGTCGAGCATTCCGGAACGTGTGATGGCGTCGTTGACCCGCTCCTGATACACGTCGTATGTTCGTGCGTTCGCCCCGGCGTCTTCCCTGATCCGGTCACGGAACTCGGTGAGCGGGGTCGGGCCGTCGTCGAGCACGCGTTTGATCACGGTCATGACCGACTGCTCGAAGTCACGCAGTCCGGTCGTCTTGTCTCCGAGGCTCAACTCGAGGTCGGTGACCGTCTCGGTTCGTAGACCTCCCCACGTCTTGCTGGTCACCTGCGTTGGCGCAGCGTTGATCGCTCCCATCCGGATGAGATCGAACAGCGTTGCGGTGAACTCCCTCTCGGTCACCTTGCCCTGGGAGAGCAGTGCGCCGACCTCAGATGGTGTGAGATCTGTCGGCGGGGCCTGCTCGTACTCCCGGTCGTAGTCGACGCTGGGTTCCCTGCCGTATCGCAGATAGATCCAGAGCCCGAGACCACCGGCGATGAGGAAGATCGCTGCCACACCCAGGATCAATCCGATGCCGGCGGCCCTGGAAGCAGCCTCGTTCTCCTGTGCGAAACGGAGCTCCTCGGTGAGGATGGTGTCGAGGCCGTCTCCCGAGACCCGGCGCGCCCCGTCGGTCGATGTGAGGAGATCGGTGGGGAACGCCGTGCGGAGCTCGACCCACCGCTCCGGCGGGATGTCGTACGCCGTAAGGGAGGGGGAGACCCCGTCGTCCCCGAGCGAGGTGGACCCATCGACGTCGTACGGGTGTCCCCACACGTAGACGTCGGGAGCCTCGGCACCGCCGGGCAGTATCACACGTGCCGTGAGCTCGTAGTTTCCGACCGCCCACTGGTCGCCCCAGACCTGCATGTTGACGTCTGTGACGTCGTCGTAGGCAACAGCGAGGCCCGTCATCGTGTACGACAGATCGAAGACACGTTGCACGTCCTGGGAGGAGTGGTGCCACACGACCCTTACGAACCCGGGGAGCAGTTCAACGCCGAACGTGCCGGGGGGTGAGGAGCATCCGAGCTGTGTGCACCCCCCATCCACGTACACCGTCGACTCGTCACGCACGATGATGTTCGATATCGTCTCCCCCACGCGCAGCGGGATGTCGCGGTACGCGCCAGAGAAGCTGCCGGAGAAGTCGAACGTGATGCGCTCCGTCACCGAGAGCGAGGCGTCGTCGTTGACGACGATCACGACGTCGGCTCGCGTGATCCAGAAGGACTTCGCCAGGGCGGCAGCCGCGGGGAGGAGCAGCGTCGCGACTGCGACGACGACGAGGAGAAGTCGTGCTGCAGCCCTCGTGCGAGGCGGACGGGTCACTACTCGAAGCTGACGTCGGGGGCTGTGTCGGCGAGGTCGATCGCGTCGTAGGTTTCCCTCGCGGTGAACCCTGTCGTCGACGCGATAACGCTCGTAGGGACCTGCTGAATCGACGTGTTGAACGTCAGGACGGTGTCGTTGTAGATCTGGCGGGAGATCGCGATCTTGTCCTCCGTATCGGAGAGATCCCCCTGGAGGCTCGCAAAGTTCTCCGATGCGCGCAGTTCCGGGTACGCCTCAGCTACGGCGAACAGCTGGCGGAGTGCCGATGTCAGGAAGTTGTCGGCCTGTGCCTGCTCTGGCGGCGTGCTCGCCGATGCGCTTGCAGCCCTGGCCCTGGTCACGTCTTCAAAAGTGCTGGCCTCATGGGTTGCGTACCCCTTGACCGTCTCGACCAGGTTCGGGATCAGGTCGTAGCGGCGTTGAAGCTGCACCTCGACCTGGCCCCAGGCGTTGTCGACCCGGTTCCTCTCTTTGATCAGGCGGTTGTAGGTGCGTGCAACCCAGAAACCGATGATGAGGACGACGATGAGAGCGATGATCCATGCCATCTGAGAAGTGTAGACGCACGACTTCCACCTACCTGATATTGCGGTTGATGGGGAGCGAGTCGCCGGTCACGATTGATCGTTGGGCAGCACGTCGCACTCGGAGATACCGGTCCGGCTCTGGGCGGCAGGACCTTCCTCGAGTACCTGACGAACCTTCCAGCGGATCCTCTCGACGTTCGGGATCGGGTACTTCTTCGGTGTACGGCCCGAGTTGTAGGTCGGTGGCACGAACCCCACCGTCGCGATGTCGTCGTAGGCGATGGTCCCCGCGATCTTCACCAGATCCGGGAGGAACGTGAGTGGGATGTCCGTCGTGACGTACCTCTCGACGAGCCTGAGCAGCGTCGGGTACGACCTGATCAGGGTCAGTGTGTCCGCCTGGGTTGCGGCTGCTTTGATCACGCACCGTTGACGCCCCATCCGGTCGTAGTCGGACGATCCGATGCGCCAGCGGGCATAGGCGAGCGTTTCGAGTCCCGACAGGTGGTTCATGCCGGGGTCGACGTTCACCTTGGCCTTCGGCTTCCCCTCCTCAGGTGATGAGACCATCACGTGGTACGGCTCCTGGACCAGAAGGTCGATGCCGCCGATGGCGTCGATCGCCCGCACGAAGCCAGCCATGTCGACCATCACGAAGTAGTCGATGCGCAGATCGAGCAGGTTGCCTGCGATGTCGCGCAGTGCGGACAGCCCGGGATCGGGGGAGTCCGGGTAGGTACGTGTCCAGTCTCGTGTGTACTTGTAGACCTTGTTCAACATGTCGGGGAAGCATGCACATGACACGAATTCGGGTTCCTCAGGGACGCCGTCCCCATCGGTATCGACCCATGTGTCGGGGTACCCGTCTTCGTCGGTGTCGGTCAGATCTTTCTCGATGACCCGCCGCTCGAGTTCCACGAACGAGGAATGGAACTTGCGGGGCAGAGGCACGAGCTTGAAGTTGCGGGGCAAGCCGAACATCGCGACCTGCCCGGTTTCGAGATCGATGGTCACGACGTTCATCGAATCGGTGCGCAGACCCTCCCTTCCGGGGCCTGCATCGCCGCCAACGAGCAGGATCGTGAGCCGATCCGGGTCGACACGTTCGGTGAACGGGACGAACGGCGCAATGGGGGACGCAGGTGCGATGATGTCGATTCGCTCTGCAACGGCATCGGGGTCACCGATGCCGTCCCGCAAGATGTAGTTGCGGGACGATCGCTGCTTGATCTGGATCGGACCGTGGTCGATGGCCGAATCGGGGAGCGAGTCGGGGAGTGTCGAGGACGGCGTCTGAATCCCGGATACAGGTGGATCGACGGGTGCTGGGACGAACACCGCTTCGAGGGCACTGATCGTTTTGGCTCCGTACGACCAACCGATGAGCTGCGGGATGGCAACGGCGAGGAGCAGGAGCGTGAGCGTCACCGGCATCCAGGATCGGTCGATCGGTGTATCGATCACGACGAACGCGTCGACAGCTGAGATGATCCTCCAAGCGAGGACCACGACGTTCACGATGAGCAGCCACCGCAGTGCGTCCGGTTGTACGAGGAGTCCGGCTACGCCGAGTGCCCCGAGGGAGGACACGCGGTACCCGGCGACGCCGACGAGCGCAAGGATCGGAACGAAGAATGCCAGCGCTCGGAAGGGCCGCCGCGCATAGAGTTGCCCAGCCCCAGGGATCAGGGCGGACAGAAGGGCCGCAACCAGTGGGTGGCTCCCCATTTCGTCCCCTGTCATCCATCGTGGAGGGTCGACGATCCTCCGGATCCCACGATACTTCTCTGAGCAGCTACTGCTCGACGGTGGCGAGCGGCCAAGAGCGGACGGAGGGGATCGCTGTCCCGGGTCCGGAACCGGAGTCGTGCTTGTCGATCCAGCGGCGGATCTCACGTTGGGCAACGACGTCATCCTCGTTGTACTCGAGCAGGCGGGAGCGCATGGATCGATCGCCGGCAAGTAGCTGCTCGAACCAGATCTCGGACTGACGGCCACCGGGATCGTCGTCGCGCCACTCGAACCCGCAGAGGGGTGCGATCACCTTCAGGCTGTAGCCGTTGGGGGACACGAGGTTCTTGCGAGTCCAGCCACACAGATCGACGGCGTGATCGTCGAACCAGGCATCGATCGAGGGTGAACCAGGGATCGCGAGCCCGTGGAGCTCCCCTGCCGAGCGCAGCGCGCGCCGCTCGTAGTCGGTCCAGTGCTGGACGGTGGTTCCGTCACTGGCGAACTCGGCGAGCTTGGCGAACATAGCCTCGACGAGCACACGTTCACCTGAGAGCTCACCACTCCAGTCGACGATCGGCTCGTAGACGGACGTGCCGTTCGAGCTGACGAGGAACCCTGCGAGATAGATGCGGCCGTTGTACGTCTCGATGTCGAAGTCGGCCTCCGTACTCGACGTTGGTACGTCGAGCGGCGTGGTGGCGTCATCGAAGCGGAGGAGCCTATCGGCGGTTCTGGCTCTGGCCTGGAGGACCACCGATGGGCCCGGCAGGCGTTCATCGGACGGATCCATGGCTGCGATCTGGTCGATCTGGGTGATGCCCTCGTCTGCCAGGACGTCTCGATACCCGGCGGTGATCGTGCTGAGGAGCGTTACGTCGCCGGCCTCTTCGAGCTGCGCCTTGCATCGGGTGGCCCAGTCACACCGTTTGCACTCACCGCGCCATCGGGGCGGCTCGAGTGGATCATCTGGATGCTTCGTGCCGTGAGCGATCACCTCGGTTGCGGCCTCGAGATACTCCGCGTGCTCGTCGGCGATCGAGGGGATCCCTGTGTCCAGGTCGACCCACAGACACCGATACGGCTCATCCGAGCCGATGACACCACCGAGCGCGGCTGTGGAGGCGTGGCCGATCTCGGAGAGCAATCGGCGGTAGTGCTCGACCTGCAGGAGGTCTCGTCGTCTGTTGCTGCGGAACTTCACCCGATCCGCGTCAAGAACGTCGGTGAGCGCATCGAGCTGTACAGAAAGCGCATCGATGCCGCTCCTGCCGAGAACCTTGTGGTTCTTGATCTCGACCGGCACGTACCCGTCGTCGAGACGGACGAGGACGTCGGGAAGGCCGATCGACGTCCCGTCTCGCGAACCAAGCCGTGCCCCCACGATGAGGGGGGCACCGGCAGCGAGCGCGTCGCGTGTCGCGCCGATCTCATCGGCGCCTCGAGGGATGTCGATGGCGCCGTCGACGGCCGACGTGAGGACGTCGAGGATTCGTGCCTCGTGATCGAGTCCGAGACGAGCGTCGCGTCTGCGGACCTCATCGATCTGCGTCGAGGACGTCGTGAATCGGTCGTGATGGAGTCGGGTGAGGCAGAGGCCGATGTCGCCGCCGCCGAGGCGACGAGTTGGCCCGTCAGACAGTGAGTGGTTGGTTGTCACAGTTTGCATTCTCCCAGCACGGTGTGACAAATGTGCCGGTGAGCGAGGGTGATACCCGGCTGCCTCCCCTGCATATGGGGAGGGAGGCAGCCGGGCATCGATCAGGCAGACGGTACGGGAACCACGATGACCTGGTCGCCGAGCGCGGCGAAGTTCGTGGTGACCGTCGCTACGTCCGTCGAGTACGACGCCCGAACGAGGAGGCCATCGACGAACACGAGGTTCATGTCGAGGGCACCTTCGGTATCGAACGCTGCCCCGTCGTACGCTGCAACGGCGGTTATCCCGTTGTCGTCGGCGGCGACGATCTTGATCGACGTCGGGGACGCCAGATCGTCGAGCGGACGTTCAATGGCGTCTGCCGAGTCATCCTCTTGCCACTCGCCACCCTCAGTCTGGATCCACGATTGGTCCGGCGTGATGATGTACGTGACAGTTGCACCTCCGGAGGTGATGGTCATCTCTGCCTTGCGGCCGATGACCACCCCTGTGACCGTCGCGGCTTGCGATCCCTCGATCTCGGCAACCGCGTCGAATGCGTAGCCGTCCTCGTACCGAGAGAGAGCCTCGGCCAAGAGCGCCTGGACATCGATGCCGTCACCGCTGGGGTTCACCGTGGACGTCGTTGTCGCCGTTGTCGTCGTTGTCGCCGTTTCGCCTTGGGACGTCGTGACCGTCGTGTCGACAGCCTCGCCGGTACTCGATGAGCATCCCGCTGCGATCAGCATGATGAATGCGGTCGTCGCGACAAATGCGGCCCTCCTCCCGGAGAGCCGCATCCGTCCCTGCGACGACTCAGTCGTCGTTTTCGTCATCGTCTTCGTCGTCGCCACTCTTGCTGGAGTGATCCTCGTCATCGTTCTCGTCGTCGCCACTCTTGTAGGAGTCGTCGTTTTCGTCGTCGCCACTCGTGTACGAGTGATCCTCGTCGTCGTCACCGTTCTTGTACTCGTCGTCACCGTTGTCATCACATGATGTCGTCGTTGTCGACTTGACCTTGAGCTCGAGTGTTCCGTCCTCGTTGTCGAGCTCGACCTTGAGCTTGGCACCGTCGTTGCCGGCAGCGTCGGTGAACTCGACCTTGAAGCCGTTGTCGTCGTTGTCGACTGAGTACGACGCCCCATCGGCGACGGCTACGTCGTCGACGGTCAGCGTGCCGTCCTGTGCAACGGTGTAGTTGACCGTTGCGTTCGTACCGTCACAGAGCAGCCCGGTCCAGGTCTGGGAACCGTAGACGTCGGCACCTGCGAGAACCTGACGGTCCTTGCCCTTGAGCTCGATCTTGAGCTTGCCATACACGCCGTTGTACCCGTGGTCATCATCGTCGTCGTACTTCGTGTCGACCTCGATCTTGAGGGTCTTGGTGTATCCGTCCTGGGTGAACGTGACCATCGCCTGGGACTCGTACTCCTGCTCGTTGTCATCGTCGTCACCATCGGTGCCCGTGAACGGACCGTTGATCGTGTTCGCGACGCCTGAGACGACGTCGACGCTCGTGATCTCGAGGTAGGGCATGGCGCCACCAACCTGAGCGATCGTGTAGTTCACCGTTGCAGGGAAGCCTGCACCGAAGATGTCGCCGGTCCATGTCTGGTCACCGACGAGGGATCCGAGGTTCGAGGTCTTGACCTTCGTGGAGAGCTTCTCTCCCTTGGCCTTGACTTGGACGGTCGTGCTGCCATCGGTACCGAGGTCGAACGTGACCTTGTGTACCGGGGCGCTGTTCTGGATGACGTCTGTTCCGTCGACCGATACCTGGGTGATGTTGCCGAACTCGTCGAGCGTCACACCAACCGTGATACCTGGAACACCCGGCATCGTGAGGGTCATTCCTCCGGTTTCGGCAACAGCCTCCGTTGTGTTGGCTGCCGCGATCGTCGGCAACGCCCCTACGAGTACGACTCCAGCGATCAAGCTGAGTAGTCGTCTGCGATGTCGCATGTGGTGGTCTCCTTCATCGTCTGCGGATCGATGTCTATCCATCCCGCGTCCAAGCTTGACGTGAACATACGAGTTGCCCGGTTAACGGTGCGCTAAACGAACGCTAACCGCAGGCGAAACATCGCCGAATTGGGCCGTACGACCCACCTGTGGCAGAGACATCCCCCGTTGCAGGAAGCTGTGCGGATGGGGGCGGTCGTTGACCGTTCACGGTTCCCCGTTTCCCGACGACACGCGAGTATCCAGGAGAAGTCCGGGTTTCTGACTGTGATCTGTGATCTGTGAACGGTCAGCTGTGATCTGTGACCTGTCAACTCGGCGACCGCATCCACCTGTCTGCTGTTGTTCCGAGGATGTTCAGTCCACGAAACGTGTGTGAGTCCGCTGGACATCTCGGTTGGCCGTCTCATCGGTATGCGAGATCGTGACGTACGATCGTTGTGATGATCGTTGCACTCCTACTCGTCGCTGCTCTGCTCGTCCCGTCGTTCGGGCAACGCGATGGGTGTGCCGACGTCTTCGTGGTGGGTGTGCGTGGTTCGGGTCAGAGTGGGTACGGACAACAGGTCTCTGGGGCCATCGATGTGATCGTCGAACAGATCGTGTCGAGCGGGAGGACCGTGACCGATGTGCCACTCGAGTATCCCGCGATATCGGTCAGTGACTCGTTCGGACTCGTGCTCATCAACGGCGACTACGACCGGAGTGTGGAGCGTGGTGTCCAAGAGCTACGGAGCGTGCTTGCACAAGAGTCTGTCCGCTGCGGTGCCTCGAGCATCGTTCTCGTTGGGTACTCCCAGGGTGCCCAGGTGATCAAGGAGGCGGTGGCGGGGTCGGTACCCGACGTGCGTATCGGTGCGTTGGTGCTCCTCGCCGACCCGACCAGGGACCCTTCTCAGCCCGGTGTCACCCGCATCGGTGCCCCGTCGACGGCTCGCGGGGGCTCGTTCGGACCGCTCGGCCTTCCCGAGCATCTCCGGCCGTTGACGATCGATGTGTGCGTGCTTGGAGACGTCGTTTGTGAGAGCGGAAGGCTCGTCATCGGCGCCCACGTCAACGGCTACAGCGACCTCGTAGGAGTCGCTGCAAGGAGGGCGGTAGCCGTTGTTCTCGGCACCGTGTTCGGTGCTCCAGGGATCCGTTGAGGGGTGTTGACAAGGGTGCCGTTTGATCATTGACACGTTGAGGATTGTGTGGGACGGTGGATGTAGATAGATACCAAGCCGGGTCGTTCTGGCGGGGCGAGGATCCGTACCCAGCCAAGCGAGTGCCATAGGCACTTGAAACCCAGTCGGTTATGTGGACGATGATATGAGCGTCGTCAGCGGCGGGCCGGTTGAACGAGGAGGAGCCTCACCGAGGCTCCTCCCTCGCGTAGAGGCGTTCACCGTCCGCCTTGGCCAGGCCGGGTCACATGGGAGCGAATCGCGCCGTGAAGTGACGCAGCCAGGCGGGTTGCTCGATGATCGTGAGACCCCGCAGCGTCGATGCCCTGCCTGCAACATCGATGACGACCTCACCGACGTAGTCGATGTGACTCTGGGTGTACGTCCTTCGAGGGATCGCAAGCCGGACGAGCTCCATTGCAGAAGGCGTGTCCGGGCCACCGTCGGGATCGGGTCGGCCGAACATGACCGTGCCGATCTCGACGCCACGCACGCCGCCTGCCCGGTACAGCTCGACGGCGAGGGCCTGGGCCGGATACTCGTGGGGAGGGATGTGCGGCAGCAGCGCAGCCGCATCGATGTACACGGCGTGGCCACCCGGGGGCTGGACGATCGGGACACCGGCGCCCGAGATCGTCTCGGCGAGGTAGGCCGTCGAGCGGATGCGGTAGTTCAGGTAGTTCTCGTCGAGTACCTCTTCGAGGCCGATCGCGACGGCTTCGAGGTCGTATCCGGCGAGTCCTCCGTAGGTGGGGAACCCCTCGGTGAGGATCAGGAGGTTGCGTGCCTCGAGGGAGATCTCCTGGTTGTTCGTGGCGAGGAACCCACCGATGTTGGCAAGACCGTCCTTCTTTGCGGACATCGTTGCGCCGTCGGCATAGGAGAACATCTCTCTGGCGATCTCGCGCGGCGTCTTGTCCTCGTACCCGGGTTCACGGAGCTTGATGAACCAGGCGTTCTCGGCGAACCGGCACGCATCGAGGTAGAGCGGCACGCCGAACTCATCGCACACCCCACGAACATCCCGAAGGTTCGCCATCGACACGGGTTGGCCTCCACCCGAGTTGTTGGTCACGGTCACCATCACCAGCGGCACACGGTCGGCGCCGACCTCCTCGATGGTCGCTCTGAGGCGTTCGATGTCCATGTTGCCCTTGAAGGGCAGGATCGTCGATGGGTTCAAACCTTCCGGGATGACGAGGTCGCGTGCCTCTGCGCCCTGGTACTCGACGTTCGCGCGTGTCGTGTCGAAGTGGGTGTTGTTCGGGACGACGTCACCCTCCTTGACGGCGACGGAGAAGAGGATCTTCTCTGCTGCACGGCCCTGGTGGGTTGGGATCACCTCGTCCATTCCGGTGATGCCCTTCACCGCTGCCTCGAACCGGAAGAACGATCGGCTTCCTGCATACGACTCATCGCCCTGCATCATCCCCGCCCACTGATTGGAGGACATGGCCCCGGTGCCTGAGTCGGTCAGAAGGTCGATGATGATCTCGTCGGCGTGCAAGCCGAAGAGGTTGAAGCCGGCGCGCTCGAGGGCTGCTTCACGTTGGGCGAGGTCGGGAAGGTCGATGGCCTGAACGCTGTGGATGCGGAAGGGCTCGATGATCGTGCGGTAGTCCATGGTTCCTCAGGGGTCGTGTGAGATGAGTCTTGCACGATGCTGTGCGAATACCGTCGCGCTCGGACCGCAGCACGGGTCAGGAGTTGTGGACGGCCGTCGTCTCGCGATGCTTCTCGAGGGCGGCGAGCAGGTCGGGGAAGCGAGGATCGATCCCGTAGCGGTAGTCGTCCCACCAGCCGTCCCGGTCCGGGTCGAAGCGTCGAGGCCCCGGGTTCGATGCCAGGGCTCGTTCCTTCATCTCCCACTCGATGGCTGCTGCTGAGGCGACGGCATCCTGCGCCTCGATCGGTGGCAGTACCTCGAGACGTATGGTTCCCCCGAAGGTCAGGTCCGTTGAGAACGGGTAGTCCCACACCGACGCCGCTCCGGTGAGGATCACGGGGAGTAGTGGAAGGTCGAACCGTTCGGCGAGCCGGAAGGCCCCCTGATGGAAGGCGACTTCGATGCCGAGCACCGAACCCTGGGGGAACACGACGAGGCTCTCTCCGCGCACAGCAGCGGTGTGGCCTGCCGTGATGAGGGATCGGTACGCTGCCGTTCCGTTTCGTTGGGGGATCGACGTCTGGCCCGAAGCCGTCAGATACGGCCCGAGGTGCTCCCATGTGAACAGCTCGTCGGCAGCGGTGTACGCCATGTCGAGTGGGAGGTGCGCCAGGGCGACCAGATCGAGGAATCCCTCGTGGAGGGGTGCAACGAGGTACCGGCGCGAAGGGTCGACGTGGTCGAGGCCGTGGACGTCGATGGTGAGATCGATCGCCGTGGTTGCTTCAGCGCACCAGGTGCGTTCGGCGCCGTGCAACGTCGTGCGGTCACCCGATCGGGCCGCCTGCATCAGATGCTTGTACGACGATCCGAACAGGTGAGCCCCGCGGAGCATCGCACGTGTCCACTCGAGTGGGGAGGCGACGTCGATCTTTCCACCGGGAAGGGCGAAACGGCGTTGGGGTGTCATCGGCGTGTCAACGCACCGGACTCCACTTTCGTTCCGGCTGAGTCGATCCATCCCCGCTTGAACCTGGATTCGCGAGGTGACTGTCGGCGATCCCGAGGATTGCCGTAGCCCCGAGGGTTCCAGGGTGTTGGCTGTCTCTTGCGCCGTTTTCGTGCACAACGCGCCGATCTTCGGTCCTCCTTTCAAGGAGGATGGGCGAGGAGCGTCAGCGACGAGCCAGCAGGATGGGGGGCTTGGGGTTGTGTCGGTGTCTTTTGGGTTTTCACCCTCCTGGCTCGAGGA
>CAYLVM010000015.1:18123-30910 GCA_964387145.1 uncultured Acidimicrobiaceae bacterium | reverse complement strand
TGCAGTCACCGTCTCGGAAGAACCCGGTCACCGGATCGACGCCGCAGGGCTCGAGCGGACCTCTAAGTACGTTGCGTGTCACGGCCCCAGTATCGCCTATCTAGACGTTGAATCTGAAGTGCATGACGTCGCCTTCAGCAACGATGTACTCCTTGCCCTCGATGCGCCACTTGCCGACTTCCTTGGCACCGGCTTCGCCACCGAACTCGACGTAGTCGTCGTAGGCGATCACCTCAGCCTTGATGAAGCCATGTTCGAAGTCGGTGTGGATGACACCCGCTGCCTGCGGTGCGGTTGCGCCGTTCTTGACCGTCCATGCCCGCACCTCGAGCTCTCCCGCTGTGAAGAAGGTGAGCAACCCGAGGAGGTCGTAGGCTGCGCGGATCACCTTGTGGAGTCCCGGTTCGTCGAGACCGTACTCGTTGAGGAGTTCGTCGCGATCCTCCTCGTCGAGGGATGCGAGCTCTGCCTCGAGAGCGCCACAGATCGTCACGACTCTGGCTCCCTCCTCGTCGGCGATCTCTCGCACGGTGTCGACGAGTGGGTTGTCGGTCAGGCCGTCCTCGTCAACGTTCGCGAGGTACATCGTCGGCTTTGCGGTGAGCAGGAACAGGTTCCGCACGATCAGTCGCTCGGCCTCCGAGATCTGCATCGTTCGCACCGGCGCACCGGTGGAGAGGTGGTCATTGATCCGCTCGAGTACCCCCACGGCAGCCTTGGCGTCCTTGTCTCCGGACCGCGCTTTGCGTTCAGCCTTGTCGAGCGCCTTTGCGACCGTTTCGAGATCGGCGAGAGCCAGCTCGGTGTTGATGGTCGAGATGTCGTTCCTCGGGTCGACTCTTCCCTCGACGTGTACGACGTTGTCGTCCTCGAAACAGCGAACGACGTGTGCGATCGAGTCTGTCTCCCTGATATGGCTCAGGAACTTGTTCCCAAGCCCCTCACCATCGGCGGCTCCTGCAACGAGACCTGCAATGTCGACGAACTCGACGGCGGCCGGAACGATGCGATCCGGGTGGACGATCTTGGCGAGAGCCTCGAGGCGAGGGTCTGGTACCAGTGCGATGCCGGCATTTGGATCGATGGTTGTGAAGGGGTAGTTCTCGGCAGCGATCTCCCCACCGGTGAGCGCGTTGAAGAGGGTTGACTTGCCCACGTTGGGCAGGCCGACGATGCCACAGGTGATTCCCATGTCGAAACTCCGGACGGATGGTGGAAACGGTCACGGCGAGGGCCACAGACCCGTCGCGCAGGGCATGATGATACGGATGGAACGTACCCAACAGCTCTGTGTGCATTGGTGCGGTACCGTGGGACGAAGGCGAAAGGAGAGCGATGTCGGTTCGAGTCGAACGGCAGTCTCGTGTGGCGACGGTGATCCTCGATCGGCCTGAGGTACGTAACGCCGTGGATGGCCCAACGGCGGCAGCGCTCTTCGATGCATTCGATGAGCTCGATACCGATGAGGGAGTCGACGTCGTCGTGTTGTGGGGGAGTGGCGGGACCTTCTGCAGCGGTGCTGATCTCTCTGCGATCGGCACGGAGCACGGCAACCGGGTCGATCCCGGTGGTCCAGGTCCGATGGGGCCGAGCCGCATGGTCATGTCGAAGCCAACGATCGCAGCGATCGAAGGGTATGCCGTCGCTGGAGGTCTGGAACTCGCCTTGTGGTGCGACCTTCGCGTTGCCGCCGAGGATGCGGTGTTCGGTGTTCTGTGCCGCCGCTGGGGCGTTCCGCTGATCGACGGCGGCACCGTGCGCCTGCCGCGCATCGTCGGGTTATCGAGAGCCCTCGATTTGATCCTCACCGGCCGTGAGGTCATCGCGGGAGAGGGGAAACAGATCGGTCTCGTGGACCGGTTGGTCCCAGCGGGGGCCACACGGCAGGAGGCTGAAGCCCTCGCACATCAGATCGCCTCGTACCCCCAGGTGTGCATGCGCAACGACCGGCTCTCGGTGTACGAGAGCATCGGAGTGAGCACCGAGGAGGCCATGAGCAATGAGTTCCTGCGGGGGATGAATTCGATAGCGACTGGCGACATGGTCGGCGGGATCGACCGGTTTCACCGCGGCGAGCACAGATGAGCGGGTACCCCGCACTGGCCACTCTGGGGAGCCACACGTCGCGGTGAGTCGCGAAACAATTCTCGACGAGGGTCTTGAAACGAAGCGGTGTATCGAGTTCTCTCGGCAGTGGGGAAAGGGTCGGTAGACGGGTCAGAGCGAAAGGCGATCGCGATGGACCCGTTCAGCCATCCTGATCTCGAACGCCTCGGGCGGGCGTTGAGAGATCGACTCGATGAGACGCTCGTCGCCGAGCAGACCGCTGCCCGTGCAGCTGCTCGACGGAGACGAACACTCCGCGACCGACTCCTGGAGTCAGAAGACCGGTCGGCCGTGGTCGTGGTCACAGCAACCGATGGGCACACGTACCGCGGTGTTGTCGATGCTGTGGGAGTCGACCACATCGTTCTGACGGAGGCCGGGCGCTTCACGTACCTCGCGCTCGCACAGATCGTCGCGATGGACGTGCGTTGATGGCGCTGCTCAGCCGTACCCGCCCACTTGCGATGCCGCATCTTGATCGACGAATGGTTCTCGGGGTCGTTCTCGCCGCTGTCGCCGCTGGTTTCGTTCTCATCTTGACGCAGCCGGCAGCAACGACGCCGGTACTCGTCGCGGGTGCCGATCTGCCTGCAGGAACCCCGCTCGGCCAGCTTGACCTCGAGGTGCGGCGGGTGACGTCACCGGAAGGTCTCGTCGTCGGCGACTCCGTGGGTGATCTGAACGAATGGGTCTTGAGTGTTCCCGTCTCGGCGGGTGAACCGCTCGTACCGTCCTTGCTGGTACCTCCAGCGGTCCTCGACGCCCCGGAAGCCTTCGCCTTGACACTCGACCGCTCACATGCGGTTCAGGGAAAGATCACGGTCGGCGACTACGTCGACGTGCTCCTCACCACGCCGGGCACGATGGATGCCGTTCCGATCACGATGACCGTTGCCCGGGCGGTGTACGTGCTCGACGTCGAGCTCGGCGACAACGGATTCGATGCGGATCGTGTCGCCGTCCTGCTCGCTGTCGAGCGGGACCTTGCCGCGAGCCTCGCGAACGCTAGGGAAGCCGGGACGATCGATCTCGTGCGAGTGACACCGTGACGGTACGTGTCGCCACCATCCTGTCGGCGAGAGAGTGGGAGCCGGCGCTGGTCGCTCACGCTCACGAGACGGCAGCAGTTCGGATCGTGTTGAGAGCGTTTCAACCTTCGGACGTCGAATCGAGGGTCGGGGAGATCGATGTCGTCGTTGCCGGTGCTGAGATCGCATGGGTGACGGAACACCAGATCGGCATATGGAAACGACTTGGTCTGGGTGTCGTGGGAGTCTTCCCGTCCGGTGATCGGCCCGCTCAGGACGCCCTTGAACGGGGAGGAGCCGACGAGGTCGTTCCCGACACCATCGACGCTGATGCGTTGATCCAGGCGATCCGGTTCGTGGTGCCGCGAGCACCAGTTGAACCGATAGACACGCTGGGAATCCTGACGGTCGTCGTCGGCGCGAGAGGGGCCCCGGGCTGTACCGAGGTGGCTCTGGCGTACGGGATCACCCGTGCACAGGAGCGTGACGTCATCCTGATCGATCTCGATCTCACCGCGCCTGCGATCGCGGTGCGACTCGGACTTGCACCGCGGCCCGATATCGCCGATGCTGCTGACTCGGTTCGCTCTCACGGCATCATCGATCCATCGGTTGTGCGACGGTACCAAGGGATGTCGTTGATCACGGGTTCGCATCGTCCAGGTCAACCGGGCATGTCTCCGACCATGGTCCGCGGGTTGATCGATGCCGCTCGTGCAGAGGCCGATGAGGCGATCGCAGACATGGGTGCAATCGACCCGGGGAACGAGATCGTTGCGGACGCGGATCGAGCCATCATCGTCGTCGATGCATCTGCGCTTGGCATCGTGCGTGCTGCCCACCTGACATCTCAATGGATCGGTCCAACGCCCTACATCGTGGTGAATCGTGTTCACAACGGGGACGCTGCTGATGTCGTTCACGCTGTGAGAACCTGGACGGGTTTGGATCCTGTAGCGCTCATCCCCGACCATCGGCGTGTGCGGGAGGCGACCAGTTCTGGCAGGCCACCAGACCGCAGACTCAGGCGTGCCTTGGCAGGGGTTGGCACATCGTGACCGCGACACCTGCACCCGTCCGCTTCGGGCATGTCGGGGAGCTGCTCAAGGACCCGTTGATCGAGGAGATCATCGTCATCGGCGGCGAGAGAACCTTCATCGTACGTAATGGCATCAAGGAACTCGTGAGTGTCGTTGTAGATGCTGCAACGGTGCGACGAATCGCCGATCAGCTTCTCGCAGGTACGGGCCGTAGGGTCGACGTCGCCAGCCCGATCGTGTCGGCACAACTCCCGGATGGCAGCCGGGTTCACATCACCGGGCCACCGGTCACCCACCCAGATCGGATGAACATACAGATACGCAAGTTCGTCGTGACTGCCGCCGATCTCACAGATCTGGTGGAGCGTGAGACGCTGACACATTCGGCAGCCAAGCTGCTTCGTCACGCAGTGCACAACGACGCAACGATCCTCATCGCAGGCGCGCCCGGGGCGGGAAAGACAACGCTCGTGAACTGTCTCCTGCGTGAGGTGTCGCCACAGCGGCGTGTTGTCACATGTGAGGAAGTGTTCGAGATCGAGGCCGATTTGCCCGACATGACGCAGATGCAAACTCGTGAGGTCGGACTCGACGGTGGTGCAGAGATCACGTTGCGTGACCTCGTTCGCGAGGCTCTGCGCCAGCGCCCCGATCGGATCGTTGTCGGTGAGGTGCGGGGCCCCGAGGCGCTGGACATGCTGCTTGCCCTCAACGCAGGGTGCAGTGGGCTTGCAACGATCCACGCCAACTCGGCGCACGACTCGCTGGAGAAGTTGGTGTCGTACGGCGTGCTTGCGGGCGACAACATCTCCGTCCCGTTCCTGCGCCGGACCGTCTCATCGGTCATCGATCTCGTCGTGTACGTCAAGCGCACGTCGAATGGGAGGTATATCCACGAGATCCTGGCGGTACCCGAGCAGTTGGACGTCGATGTGTTCACCGTGGCCCCCCTGTACCGGCGTCGTGACGGGGCTCTTGGATGGGTAGGGAACGGACCCGAGGCGCCAGACTCGTGGAGGGGTTGACGTGAGGGGTCTCGCCGTGATTCTCGCCGCTTCATCGGCATGGATAGCGGTGACGGGCAGGATGCCGGTGATCCGGGTCTGGCGTCCCGTGTCGTGGGCCCCGATCGGTGCCGGAGTGGTGATCGCCGGTGTCGTTTCGACTCTCATGTATGGCTTCCTCGGCACACGTGCTCCGTCCGTGGCGATCGGAGCGCTGGCCTTCGTGGTCCCATCGGTCGTGCAGTCAGCAAGAGTCCATGGCACAAGGAGGGAGCGTATGGAGTCGTGGCCCGACGTACTCGCCCACATGCGCGCGGGCATCGCAGCGGGATCGACACTTCCCGACGCCGTGATCGAGGGATGTGTCCGCGTCGGTGGTGAGTTCGCCCGCTTCGCAGAGGAAGTACGGATGCAGGTGATGTTCGGGAGTGGCTTCGTCGACGCGCTCGAGAACATGCGTCGCAGCTTCGACGATCCGGTGACCGACCGGGTCACGTCGACGCTTGCGGTTGCGCAGAGGGTCGGTGGACACCGTGTCGGGGACGTCGTGGCATCGCTCCAACGCTCCGTGACGGACGATCTGGCGTTGCGCCGGGCTCACGACGCGGTGATGACCGAGCAGCGATGGACCGCCGCCGTGGCTCTTGTTGCTCCCTGGGCACTGCTCGTGCTGTCGATCGCAACGAACCCCCAGTCGGCGGCAGCATTTGACACGAGTGAGGGAGTTACCGTCGTTGCGATCGGTCTTGCAGCCACGATTTCGGGATGGATACTCGCGAGACGATCGGCCCGACTGTCCGAACCGCCGAGGATCCTGCGATGAACGTCGTTGCAGCCGCGATCACCGGCGCCGCTGTGTTCCTGTTGACCTTGCGCATCTCAACGCGATCGCTCACGCAACGGGTGCGCCGGTACATCGCAGGGCCCGAACCGCTGATCTCTGATGTGCCGGCGATGCGAGACCGGGATCTCTCCTTCGTCCCGTGGTCGCTCGCCGGCGCGTTTTCAGGCATCCTCCTCGCTCAGGGTGATCTGTTCCTCGCCGAAGCGGGTCGCTCCGTGCTTCCGCTCTCTCTGACTGGGGCGGCGGGAGGGTGGTTTGCGTGGTCGGCTCGACGGTCGACCCTGAGCGAGCGCCGCTCGCTGCGTCTGCGACACGAGCTTCCGCTCGTCGCGGATGCTCTTGCTCTCCACACGCTTGCAGGTGAGTCCGTCGCGTTCGCGCTTGGCGCGCTCGTGGAGGAGACCGACGGTGTGGCGAGTGAGGAGTTCAGATCGGTGCTCGGTATGCATTCTGAGGGGCAGGGACTCGTCGAAGCTCTCGCCGAAGGGAAGCGGTGCACGGCACATGCCGAAGCGGCCAGACTCTACGAAGCGTTGATCCATGCGCACACATCGGGCGGCCGACTTGCCGATGCTCTCAGTGATCTCTCCATCGATTTCAGAGCATCGATCTCGTCAGACCTCACATCGGAGGGTGGCCGGCGAGCGGTGACGAGCTACGGACCGATCCTCGCCTTGATGGTGCCGACCGCCCTGCTATTTCTGCTGTATCCGACGCTTCTGGGCCTTCGCGCGCTGTCCGGTGCGCCATGAATCATCGACTCCAAGGAGGGATCGATCATGTGGAACAATCAACGAGGATCAACGACAGTCGAGTGGTTGGGGCTTGCGACGATCGCCGTACTGGTGATCGCTCTCTTGCTGCCCCAAGTACGCGGAACTGCCGGAGACATCTGGTCGAACGTGGCAGGCCAGTTCAACGGCTTCTTCGGCTGAACGCGGGATCAGCAACGATCGAGGGGATAGTTGCGATGGGCGTCTTCTTCGTCCTGATCATGCTCGTGGTCCAGCTCGGGTTCCTCGTCATCGCCCGCTCGGCGGTCTCGGCATCCCTCGACGGTGTAGCGCGCCGGTCGGTGATCCCCGGTGCATATGTACCCGGCGAACGGGAACGACTCCAATCTGAGATCGAGGCAGTTGCGCCCGGTCTCGAGGTTCTGACGTCGAGTGTGACATCTCGATCCGAGCGGGTCCACGTGCGCGTCACCGTCGAGTGGCTACCACCCGGACCGCACCTGGTCCCGATTCGGTTCACCATGACACGCACCCGGGCGCTGGTGGTCCCGCCGTGAAGTCCGAACGCGCGACTGCGATGATCGAGGTCATCGTGCTCGGATTCGCCACAGTGCTCCTGGTCCTACCGACGCTCGTCGCCGTTGCACGACTCGTCGACGCCAGCGCGATGGCCGGATCACAGGCGAGAGATGCGGCCATGTGGATGGCCAGGCATGGGACCGAACTGGTATCTCAGGATCAGAGGATCGACATCGACACGACGGTGGAGGGGAGCATTGTTCGCTCCACCGCACATGCTCGGGTGACGCTGCTGTCGGTCGGTGGAGCCAAGGTCGAGCGTTTTATCGAAGTGTCATACGAAGTGCCGATCAGCCGCTACCGCAGCCGCAGATGATGGATGAACGCGGCTCCATGTTGCCGATGTTCGCCGGGTTGCTCTTCGTGTCGTTCACGATCCTTGCGCTGGCCGTCGAGATCGCGCTCCTCGGCGCCGTTTGGCGCCAGGCGGCAGACATTGCGGACATCGCCGCGGAAGCGGGCGCCGCCGTGATCGACGAGCGACTCCTCCACACCGCTGATGTCGTCGCGGTAGATACACGGGCTGCTGGACATGCGGCTCTCGTCGCAGCTCACGATCTAGGGGTGGCGCGCGGCGACGTGACCGTTGCAGTCGATGCGGCGACGGTGTGTGTCACGATCCGGATCCGACACGTCACGCGCAGTCTGCGATTCATCGCAGTCGAGGAGATCCCGGTGGAAGTCTCACGGTGTGCCGTGCCTGCAGTCGGCTGAAGCAAGGATGCTCTGGGATGTAGGGTGCTTGGACACATGTCAGACACTCTTACCACGCTGATCGAAGCATCCGACCTTGCCGGCCTCACCAAGCACATCGATGGCGTGTGTGCGCGTCGGGAGTGGGACGAACTCATCGAGATCCGTGACCGTTGCGAGGAGGCCGTCAAGCGCGGCAAGCAGGTTTGGGCCATCGGCCAGTTCGCCGAGTACCGCCTGGCCCTCGAGGCTCCCGCCCCTATGGCTGCTTCCGTTCTCTCGGACGGCAAGGGCCGATTCGCCCTGGGACCACTGTGGGAAGTGGCAGCGTCGACACACTCGTGGGCAGAGCTGAGAGAGCATATCGATGTACCGACGGTGCGGGCCATGACAGCACACGAGCGATCTATTCGCGGTGATACGGTCGATGAGTCTGAGATCGATCAGGGTGTGCTTGGTGTGCCCGTGACCATCCAGGAGTGGGAGCCGAAGTACCCGGTCGCCGACTACCGGTCGGACCGTGCTGCGTTCCCCGACGATGTCTTCGACATCTCGATGTCGTGGAGAGAACTTCCCGACGCAGTCGAACCGGAGGTCGAGGACGCAGTCTGTGAGATCCTGACCGACCTCATTCGTCCCTGGTGGGAGGATTCACTCGGGAAGGCAGAGGTCGTCACTGTGGATGGAACGATCGAGCAGGCGATCAGGAGTCTGGGACCCCATCGGGTCCGGGCAGTTGAAGTATCAGTATCGACAGCGCTCGAGGTGATGGCATGGGCTGGAGCCAGCGGGGGAGCGCACGGTCGGCGGCGGGGAACACCCTCGGGAAGGGCCGCTGCGTGGTGGGTGCTGCTCGAAGTCCTCGGCTACGACGAGGTGCCCGACGATCTTGCCGCCGTTGGAAACGAGGCCGCGGAACTGCGGTGGTTGCTCTGGGATCCTGGAGATCGTGTGGGCGGGTGGAACCTCCATCTCGGCATCGAGGACCCCGACGATGCTGTCGCGTGGGTCCTCAGCGCGGTCGACGCCATGTGATCGAGCCGCCTTCCCCGTCCTCTCTCGAAGGAGGACGAAAGAAGTCGATGTTGCCAGACCCGGGTGCCGGGCATGAGCAGCAGTGGGGGTGGCTGGCGTTGATCGACCCGCTCGCGCTCAAGGGCTGGCGACCGGCAGGCAGTGAGCGTTGCACGCATCGTCGATTCTCGGTCGAGGTTCCGCCAAGCAATGGTTACCCTTGACCGGTGGCGCACAGCCACGATGGGCGACACTACTCTGGCGTGCCGCACATGGAGTCTCGTCCCGGAGAACGCTCGACAATGTATCTGGAGCACATCGATGGGCCGGCAGATCTTCGTCGTCTCGACTACGACGAACTCGACGAGCTGGCGACCGAGATCCGACTGCTTCTCGTCGAGGCCGTGACGGCTCACGGAGGGCATCTCGGGTCGAACCTCGGCGTCGTCGAGTTGACCCTTGCTCTCCACCGGGTCTTCAACTCGCCACACGACCTGATCCTGTGGGACACGGGACATCAGGCGTACGTGCACAAGATCGTGACGGGCCGCAGGGACCGGTTCGCACACCTCCGTGAGGAGGGCGGGCTCAGCGGCTATCCGAGTTCATCAGAATCCGAGCACGACGTGATCGAGAACAGCCACGCGAGCACCGTTCTGTCGTACGCCTACGGTCTGGCGACTGCAAGGCAGTTGGACACCGCCGAGGAGGATCCAGGCCGGATCGTCGCGGTCATCGGCGACGGCTCGATGACGGGCGGTATGGCGTTCGAGGGCCTCAACAACCTCGGTCACAGTGGACGTGACGTGACCATCGTGCTCAACGACAACGGCCGCAGCTACGCACCGACCGTTTCCAAGCTCGGCGAGAGCCTCGTTCGAATCCGTTCGAACCCGATCTACATGCGCAGACAACGCAAGCTCGAGAGTATCGCGCACAGTCTGCCCAAGGTCGGAGGAGTTGCCGAGCGGAGCATCAGTGCAACGAAGGCGGCGATACGTCAGTTCTGGGAACCTCCGGCGTTCTTTGAGGACCTCGGCGTTCGCTACCTCGGACCGTTCGATGGCCACGACATCGAGACGGTCGAGAAGGCCCTGGACAACGCTGCCCAGTTCGACGGGCCGAGTCTCGTCCATGTACTCACCCGCAAGGGGCGGGGGTACGCCCCTGCCGAGAACGACACGATCAAGTTGATGCACGACACCGGGTCGATCAAGGACGGGAGCTACACCGCCGCGTTCATGGAGACACTGTGCAAGCTCGGCGAGGAGCATCCCAACGTCGTTGCGGTCACGGCTGCGATGCCGGACTCCACCGGAGTGCTCGCGTTCTCCGATCGATTCCCCGACAGATGCTTCGACGTCGGTATCGCTGAACAGCATGCCGTCACGGCCGCGGCGGGCATGGCACTTGGTGGCCTGATCCCCGTGGTCGCTCTGTACTCGACGTTCCTGACACGAGCGATCGACCAGGTGAACCTCGACGTCGGCCTCCTCGGGCAGCACGTGGTGTTCTGTCTCGATCGGGCAGGGATCACCGGAGATGATGGGCCGTCGCACCACGGCATTCTCGACATGGTCCTGTGTACCAAAGTGCCAGGCATGACCGTGATGGCTCCATCGTCCTATCAGGAGCTTCAGGTGATGATGATCGACGCCGTCGAGTTGTGCGATGGGCCGGTGTCCATCCGCTGGCCGAAGACGGCAGCGGTGATGGCCGGGGAACACGACGTAGGTGCTGGGCTCGAGGCACGCAAGGCACGGACGGGCTCTGGCGACCGGGTATGCATCATCGGTGTCGGCAAGATGCTTGCTCCTGCCATCGAAGCCGCTGAGATACTGGTCGACGATGGCATCGATGCCACCGTCTGGGATCCACGCATCGTTAAACCACTCGACCCCACGATGCTGCAAGACGCTGCACAGCACGCGGTCGTCGTCACCATCGAGGACGGCTTCCGCGAGGGCGGCGCCGGAACCGGGATCCAGACTGCCCTTGAGGATCTCGAGGCCCGGTGCCGTGTCGAAGTCATGGGTGTGCCGATCGAGTACATCCAGCACGCTGCACCCGACGTCATCCTGGCACGCATGGGCCTGGATGCTCACGGGATCGTCGAGACCGTCCGCAGGATCGCCCTCTGAGGGAGAAAGACGCTCAGCTAGCTGCTCAGCGCTCGTAGCGCTGCATCCTCGTCGCTGACGGTGACTGCGAGATGGAAGCCTTCGGCGCTCGAGTGGAGGAGATACATCGACTCGATGTTGACGTTCGACTGGGCCAGCCCCTCGGCCATGTGTGCAAGCGAGTCTGTTCCACGGGCAAGGAAGATGTCGAGCACGGCGCGTTCGCTGAACTCGAGATCAGCGCTCATCAAGACTCTTCGGACACGGGGAGCGTTGTTCACGACGATATGAACGTAGCTCTGGTCGTTGTCGGCGACGGTCGCAAGGGCCTCGATCTCGACACCTGCATCGGCGAGTAGTCGGGTCAGCGTTGCAAGCTGGCCCGGCCGATTCGCGAGGCGCACCGAGAACTCGGTCATGACCACAGCCTACGCCACGGAGAGGATCGGTGCGACTGTTTCGCTCTGCTCAGTCCTGGACGACGCCCCGGTCGGACAGCAACGCGCGGAGGTGGGCGATGCGTTCTCGAATCCCAGAGGTGTCGTCCGTTGCCACCACAGAGGTTGCCCCGGGGGTGCCGCTCTCGTCGGCGATCCTGGTCTCCATCGCCTCGAGATCGCGCAGTTCGATGTAGAGCTCTTCGGTTGGGCGCTCGCCGTGGTCGATGAACTCGCTCGGAGTGTCGGACATTGCCTTCCTTGTGTTTCCGATACCGTACCACGAGCGTATCGTTGGCTCCGCAGAGGTTTCCGCCGACTACTTCAGCGTCTCGACCTCTGTCTTGAGCTTGCCGTTCTTCTTGATCTTTGCTTCGACGAGAACGACGTCGTCCCCATCGGCGCTCGTGAACTTGACTTTGAGCTTCTTGTCGGTGTTCTTGACGATCTCGTAGGTCCAGTCGCCAGCGTCGACGCCCGTCACCGAGATCGTGTCCCCAAAGGCTCCGAAGGTGATCTGGAACTCGTCCTTGTACACAGCGGTCTTCGACTGGTCCGGTGTCGATCCCTGAACGGAGCCGCTCCCCGACCCAAATGCAGCCGTGGTCGTGGTCGTGGTGGCAGCGATCGTAGTCGTGGTCGTTGTCGCGGCAGGGAGGGAGGTTGTGGTCGTTGTCGCGGCAGGGAGGGAGGTTGTGGTCGCTGCGGCGTTGGTGGTCGTGGTAGTGCCGGATCCGGCGGCGCTACCACTCCCGGAGGTCCCACTCGAGCCGGTGGTATCGGACGCTGCGAGGGCTGATGTGGAGCCGACTTCGGTGCTTGCTCGTGCGAACGTGTCGCCGAGCTTTCCGCCGAGGAAGTTGATCGAAACGATGAGCACAACGGCGATCAAGGCAACGAGGAGTGCGTACTCGACGAGGGCTGCGCCTCGTTCGTTGCTTCCTGAGTGCGTGTTGCGTGTCATGTGTGTTCCCCGACCCATCGGTTTCTTCTTCAATGCCCTGTATCGGGCGTTCATGGCTCCGACCTTATGGGTAGTTCGACCTATTCCTGATCAAAGGTGTAAGGGATCATGTGATGGCGGCGTGCGGATAACTGAGCCTTGGAGGGATGGGTCGTCGACTGCGTCAGTCGTCGCTGTCGCTGTCGCTGTCATCGGTGCCGGGATCTGACTGCTCCGAGACGGTG
>CAYLVM010000015.1:0-18023 GCA_964387145.1 uncultured Acidimicrobiaceae bacterium | reverse complement strand
GTCGCTGTCGCTGTCGCTGTCATCGGTGCCGGGATCTGACTGCTCCGAGACGGTGCCTTGCAGCGACTCGCCAGCCTCTGAGAAGCTCATCGCGAGCCTTGCGGTGAAGAAGCTGATCGACATGATGAGGGTCACCGCGATCAATCCGATGAGAAAGACGTACTCGACAAGGGCTGCGCCGCGCTCTCGTTCGGTCGCTCGGAGGTGGTGGAACACGATGTTGTCCTTTGCTCTCTATCTCGTCACCGTGATATCGGCACGTCGACGCTGCATACGTATGGGCCATCCGGCCCATACGTATGTTTCGATCGTGTGCGAGGAGAGGCGGAGTGCTCCTGGAGGGTACGATCGAGAATATCGAACACATGTTCGATTACTGTTGGAGTATGGCACGGTATGCAGAGCTCCATTGTCACACGAACTTCTCATTCCTCGACGGTGCGTCGTGGGCTGGTGATCTCGTGGTTCGGGCAGCTGAGCTGGGGTATGAGGCTCTTGGGGTGACGGACCATGATGGGTTTCGGGGGGTCGTCCAGGTTCACGCACATGCATCAGCGATCGGTCTGCCAATCGTCTACGGCACGGAGGTAGGGATGCCCCGCGATGCAGGATCGTCGAGTGAGGCTTCCGTGAGCGAGCATCTCCTCCCTTCTGAGGGTGCGATAGCGATCAGCGGAACGCGAGATATCACACGCCGGGGCCGGGTACGAAGAATGCACGGATCGAAGCCCTCCCGTCGTCCGGAAACGGATCACCTCGTGCTGCTCGCTTCCGACCCGGATGGATACGCAGCGATCGGGCGGTTCGTCACGAAGGGTCAGTATCGCGGAGTCAAGGATGCACCAAGGTACTCGTATCGAGACCTCGAGGACGCCGTACGATCGGGTGGTGTGATCGGGCTCTCGGGCTGTTGGCAGGGGGCAGTTCCACGAGCCGCCCAGGCAGGAGACACCGCAGGAGCACTTCGCGAAGCAGCACGCTTGAAGGAGCTCTTCGGTGAGCGTTTCTACATCGAACTGACACATCACGGGATGCCGCATGACGACTTGCGCAACGACCTCCTCGCAGAGATCGCGCACCGCCTCCACATCGAGACGGTTGCCACGAACAACGTGCACTACGCACAACGCTACGACGCCGATCTCTCCGAGGCACTGGCTGCGATCGCAGGACGTCGGACGCTCGAAGAGGCCGACGGGTTCCGTCCTGGAACCGACCTACGACACCTGAGAACTCCACACGAGATGGCAGCCCGTTTCGCCAGGTACCCCGGAGCAGTGGAGCGAGCAGCAGACCTTGGCCGGGCGCTCGCGTTCGATCTCGATCTCATCGATCCCGAACTTCCCGACTTCCCGATGCCTGGAGCGTTCACCACCGAGATCGAGTACCTGGCACATCTCGCGTATGAGGGTGCAGGCACCGTGTACCCGGGGCCGGATCGGGGTCTCGATGCAGCGGCACGCCGACGGATCGAGCATGAACTCGGCATCATCGAGGATCTGGGGTTCGCCGGATACTTCCTCGTTGCCTGGGACATCGTGAACTTCGCGAGATCCCGCGGTATCTACTGTCAGATACGAGGGTCGGGGGCAGACTCGGTGATCTGTCGATGTATCGGGTTGACACGAGTCGACCCCATCCGCCTCAACTTGCCGTTCGAGCGGTTTCTCTCCCACGAGCGAGGAAGACCGCCGGACATCGACATCGATTTCGAAGCGGAACGCAGGGAGGAGGTGATCCAGTACTGCTACCGAAGGTACGGACGTGAGCGTGCAGCGATGGTCGCCAACGTCGTCACGTACCGGGCCCGGTCGGTGCTCCAGGACGTCGGCAAGGCGTTCGGACTGACACAGGCTCAAGTGAACGGGTTGACGAAGTACGTCGACACGAGAGATCCGAAAGCACTGCGAAACATCATCGATCTTCCCGACGGTATCACCGCCGAGCACATCTACAGCGTGTGCCACCGTCTCGACGGGTTTCCCCGCCATCTCGGGATCCACTCGGGTGGAATGGTGATATCTCGGCGTGCTCTATGGGAGACCGTGCCAATGGAGTGGGGAAGGATGGCGGATCGGTCCGTCCTGCAATGGGACAAGAACGACTCCGCTGCAATGGGTCTGGTGAAGTTCGACCTCCTTGCGCTCGGAGCACTCAATGCTCTGCATCTGTCGGTCGATACGATCGCCGAGACCCACGGCGTAGACATCGATCTTGCAACGATCCCCCAAGAGCCCGTGATCTACGAGATGCTGACGCGTGCCGACACCGTCGGCGTATTCCAGGTGGAGTCCAGGGCACAGATGGCGACCCTCCCAAAGATGAAGCCTCGTACGTTTTACGACCTCGCCATCGAGGTGGCTCTCATACGGCCGGGCCCCATCCAGGGGCAGTCTGTCCACCCGTATCTCCGAAGACGGAACGGTGAAGAGCCTGTCAGCTATGTCCATCCATCGGCCGAGCCGATCCTCCGCAAGACCCTCGGCGTCCCGATCTTTCAGGAGCAGCTGATGGAGATCGCCCGGGTGTGTGCAGGTTTTACCCCAGGCCAGTCTGACAGGCTCCGACAGGCGATGACCCACAAGCGGTCTGTGGAGGAGATGGGGAAACTGCGCGACGAGGTCTACGCCGGGATGGAGTCGAACGGGATATCCGGTACTGCGGCAGACGAGCTGTGGGAGAAGCTCCAGGGCTTTGCATCGTTCGGGTTTCCCGAGTCGCACTCGGTGTCGTTCGCATACATCGTGTACGCCGCTGCATGGTTGAAGTTCCACTGGCCAACAGAGTTCTTCACAGGGCTGCTCAACGCTCAACCGATGGGGTTCTACTCCCCGAACTCCCTCGTTGCCGATGCAGCGCATCACGGCGTGATCGTGCGCTCACCCGACGTCAACCAGTCGGCACATGACTGCACCGTCGAACCCATCCCAGGTGACTCCAACGAAGTCACGGAGTACCTCTCCATGGTGTGGAGACGAGGTATGGGGCCGATCGACGATGCGACCAGACAGGCAGTGGCCCTTCGGATAGGTCTTCGATACGTGCGAGCCCTCGGTGATACAGACATCACCCGTATCGAGGCTGCCCGTCTCACCGGAGGATGGTTCCACTCACCCGAGGACTTCGCCAAACGAACCGGACTCAGCGTCGCTGCACATGAGAGCCTTGCTGCTGCGGGTGCGTTCGGCTCGTTCGAGCTCTCGAGACGCGAAGCCCTGTGGGAGGCAGGACCGCTTGGCAGTCTCGGGCCGGAGCGACTCCATCTCGAAGAGAGGGTCGCCCCGCCACCGATGTCGGAGATGGATACTTCAGAGAGCATGGAGGCGGATCTGTGGTCGACGGGAATCTCGATGATTCACCCTGTCTCGCTCATTCGCGACCGTCTGGAGGAGCGGGGCGTGATCAGCGCTGTGGATGCGTTGAGGATCCGTGAGAACAACACGGTGGTGAAAGTCGCTGGTGTCGTGACTCACAGGCAGCGACCGGAGACGGCGAACGGGGTCAGGTTCTTCAACCTCGAGGATGAAACCGGGATCCTCAACATCGTCATCATGCCATCGGTGTGGGATGCGAACTATGAGGTTGCACGTAAAGCGATCGGTGTCGTCGTTCACGGTAGGTTGGAGTACCGCTCCGGGGTCACCAACATCGTTGCGCTGCGTATGGAATCATGGCCGGTTCCCGAACTCACCTCTCGGGACTTTCGGTGAGCGGCGTGTCCCGGGTCCCGTCTCCACCGTAGGTCGTACGACCCGTTTCGGGCCGCGCACTTCAGAATGGTCCATGTACCGCCGATACATAGATTGTCTAGCACGGGAGAGGGCTGATGGGCCAGGTATTCGATGGATCGATACTCCTGTCGGGGGAGACGGGACCCGGCTTGCATGCAACGTTCGAGCGCGGGTCGGAGTTCGTCCGGCTCCTCACAGGAGATGACGAACTCGGAACGTGGGAAGATCGCGAGGTCGCCGTCGCCCCTGCAGGTAAGGGTGAGTTCGCGCTCGAGCTCGGCGGTGAGAACCTCACGTTTCGTCCATCGTCGCCTTCAGCGTTCGCCGAAGCGATGTCGATACCTCTCCAACCGGAACCTGCAGCAGATTCTGCCGATAAGAAGCCGAAGTACGACATCGATGCAGCGATCGACGAGGCTATAGCGAACGTGCGGCCGCTGACCGATCCGAACGCCGATGATGACATCCTGTCGAGGTTCGTGCTCGTGGGGATCGTGGGAACTGCCGCCGTCCTCATGGCTGGACTCGTCGGGATGTCCTTGATCATCTAGGGCGACGTCAGTTGTCGTCCTCTTCTTCGCCACTCTCGAGTTCGAGAGCGGCCGAGTTGATGCAGTACCGCAGGCCTCCTGGCCCGGGCCCGTCAGGGAAGACGTGTCCGAGATGCGCTCCGCAGTTCGCGCACCGGCCTTCGACGCGGGTCACCCCGAACGACTCATCGGTGTGTTCTTCGATCCCGCCGGGATCGAGGGGAGTGGTGAAGCTGGGCCAACCCGATCCGGAGTCGTACTTGGCTTCCGAGGAGAAGAGCGGTTCGTCGCATACGACACACCGGTAGACGCCCGGTCGTTTCTCGTCCCAGTACCGTCCGGTGAACGCCGGCTCAGTGCCGGCCTCCTGAGTCACGTGGTACTGCTCGGGTGTGAGCGGCCGTTCGAGTTCTGATTCGTCGGGGTGATCGGCCATGGGGACAGCCTAGGCAACGCAGGGAAGAGACGACACGCGACCGCTTGGCGGGGATGCTCGCGCCCTGTGGTGGGGAACAATCGACGCTTCAATCCTCGAGCATCACGACGTCGAACCGGTCATCACCTCGAGAGACGACCACGGCCCGGTCGTGCGGTCCGTCACGGAGCACGTCGAGAACGTCCCCGACGGACTCCACAGTCATCGGTGGGCCAGATGTCCGGAGCAACCGAACCTGGACCCCGGTGGACTCCGAGACACCAGCGGCGAGGTCGTCCACATCCATGCCGATCAGCGTGACCTCGCGCAGGGTCGTAGCGCCTTGTCGTGGTGCATCGGCACGATCCTCTCTCACGACGGCAAAGTGGTACCCGGCAACGGCTCCAGCGGCGATCAGCAGACCCAACGCCAGGGAGACGTCACCGATCGTTCCTCTCCCAAGGGATCCATCGAGAAAGTCTTCGAAGACGAGGAACAGGATGACGATCAGATCGATGATGGCGACGAGAGCCGCAACGCCGAGAACCACGAACACGTATGTCCGTCGGGTCGCCGACCGAAGCTCACTTTCGGGTTCCAGGAGCCTGGCGCGAGCCGTTGTGGACCAGTAGCGCCACCACAGCGGTCCACCGACGAGGAGCAACGCGAGTCCAGCGACGATCGTGTTGTCCGATGTCGAGGTGATGTCCCTTCCACCGATAGTGTCGAGTGCAACGGTGATGAGCGTTGCCGCTCCCGACGCACCGACCACGAGTCCGGCTCCGGCCAGGAGATAGTCATGGATCCGGTCGACCTCCGTCCGATCCCGCAGGGCTCGATGCCCGAGTACGTGCGCGTGGTACGTCCAGAGGGCGCCTCCGGTGATCACAGAGCCAAGAGCACCGGGTACCGATGCGAAGTGGGCCGCCGGCGAGGTAGCTGAGGGATCGCCGATCAGCCATTGCAGGACGCTGTAGAGCAGCACGCCTGCCCCCGAGATCGTCAAAACCACCCCACCGAGGACGCCGAGGAGCAACACGTAGGCATGCCACATTGCGGTGCGTTCGCCGTGGCGACTGTGCCCCAACCAGTACCACCACCATACGGGGATGCCGACGATCACGACGATCAGTGGGCGAACGAGAGGCTCGGCACCTCGACCGACGGCGACGTCGAGGAAGAACGAGTTGTAGATCGTCTCGAACGCGACGATGGTGAGCGTGGTCGATCCGATGACGGTGGCGATCAGGCCAACCGCCGATCCAAGGAGTAGATGGACGTTGGCCCCGATCCCCGGCTTCCAACGCAGAGTGGCAAACCAGTGGCCGACCCATACGCCACCCCAGACCGCCACATGGATCAACAGCAAGCGATCGACGATGGATTCTGTGAGGGCATCTCCCGCGACGGTGGTCAGAAGTGACATGACGGCCACGAGCGACGCGAGGAGAGCAACAGTGACATAGGCGGCCCAGCCGAAAGAGTCCCGTTCGAGAGGATCGTCCCTGAGGTGTCGCGCGGTGGAGAAAGCGAGTCCTGCGTATACCGGGACCCCGACGAGCGAGAACGCGAGCGACATCGCGATGGCCGTGGTGTCTCGAGTGATCTGTGAGCCGGCCGACACTGCTGCAAAGATCAACCCCGCAACGCCGATTCCACTGACGAGGAGCGTTACGAGCATCAGCGTGTAGACGAAGAACCGGCGTATCGACGTGCCGGTTCCTTGCGTGGGATGCTTACCGCGGTTGGAAACGACCCGCACGATGAGGTACACGATGCCTCCGACGACCGCGAGTTGGATGAAGGAACCAAAGATGGGGAGGAGTGAGTCCATCGTCATTTCTCCACATCACACATGTACGGATCCCAGGGCCATGGAACTCCGAGGATCATCCACCGCTCGCCGCGGCGCTGCATCTGGAGCATCTCGTCGTGACGGTACGTTCCGCCACCGAAGGGTTCCCCGCCGTAGTTCTCTGTGACCCTGACATCCACCGAGGCCTCGTTCCCATCGATCTTGGTCGTCAGGATCACGACACTGATGCTGGTATCTCCGCGGTTTCCGAACCGGTAGTACAACGCGTACTGGTCGCATCGTTGTACCAGGTCGTCAGAGAGGTACGCGAGAGCAGCCTCCTGATCTCCGTCGTTGATCGCCTGGTAGTACCCCTGTGCCGTTCCTTCGGGCGTTGCGGGATCGAGGATCGTTGGCGGTTGGATTGCGAGAAAGATCGCTACGAAGATGAGGGCGACCGTCGCGGCTGTGAACGCTGTGAGAATTCGTCGGCTCGTCTGTGTGGTAGCCATGGTGACAGTCTCTCTGGGATGTAGCGGATTGTCGATGGGGAAGAACCCCGATGTCGGTTCTCTTCCGGTATCGGTCGTTACCTGGTGCTCTCGGAAGCTCGTCGTACGATCTCGATGGCGGCGTCGGTCTCGGCCGCAGAGACGTCGAGGTGGAACACCGCCCTGATGCGTTTCGGGCCGAGGACGAGCATGGCAAGGCCTTCACGGAGGCAGGTGTCGACGATGATGGCCGGGTCGTGAACGTCGAAGTACACGATGTTGGTCTGCACCGATTCGAGGTCGACGGCGATCCCGGGAACCTGGGCGAGCATCGATGCGAACCTCGCAGCGTTCACATGGTCGTCCGAGAGCCGATCGCGGTTGTGGTCGAGGGCGTACAGGGCGCCTGCAGCGATGAGACCCGCTTGACGGAACCCGCCACCGAACATCTGCTTGAACCGTCGAGCCTCGGAGATGAAGTCTGCGTCGCCAACGAGCGCCGATCCGATGGGGGCCCCGAGTCCCTTCGAGAAACACACGCTCACCGTGTCGAAGGCCGAGGCGTAGCGGGCAGGGTCGATCCCCGTCGCCGCTGAAGCGTTCCACAGGCGGGCACCGTCGAGGTGTGTGGCGAGGCCCAACTCGGTTGCAGTTGTGGTGACGGCGTCGATCGTCTCGAGGGGCCAGATGGTTCCCCCGGCCTCATTGTGGGTGTTCTCGATGCACAGGAGCGTGTGGGGTTCGAACAGGTAGGACGGCAGCGACGGGTGCGGTGTCGGAACCTGGTTGCGGACGTCTTCGGCTTCGAACACGCCGAGCTTGCCGGTGATCCCCTTGAGGGTGACCCCGGAGTGATGTGCTGCGCCGCCCATCTCGTGGGCAGCGATGTGCGCTGTGGCCTCGAGCACGACCGAGTCCCCGGGCTGGGTGTGCATGCGCACAGCGATCTGATTCGACATCGTTCCGGTGGGGACGTACATGGCGGCCTCCTTCCCGAGGAGGCCGGCTACGAGTTCCTCGAGACGGTTCACGGTGGGGTCGTCGTGGTACACGTCGTCGCCGACGATCGCATCTGCGATCGCAGAGCGCATCGCACTCGACGGCGTAGTGATGGTGTCGCTTCTCAGATCGATCATCGTGCTGTTCCCTGTCGTTCGTCGTGGTGGTCAATCGTGTGGTTCAGGTGACCTCGGGAGGAACGCTCGAGATTGCAGGAGCGTGATCAACGTTGCGGGTGCGCTACTGATGTTCTCCCAGTCGGCCGCAGCGACCTCGATGTCTGCGATGGCTGCGGTTCGCATGGCGACCGTCGCTCCCGTGAGATGCTTGACGACCATGGACCATGTCGGCTGATGTCCCACGATCAGGATGCGATCACAGTCGCCGCCGTGGCTGGCCAGGACAGTGAAGGTGGTATCCACGGATGCTCCGTAGAGATCGCCATCGAGAAGCAGCCGGGACTCCCATCCACCGGTGATGCGAGCGAGTTCGGCGGTCGCTCTTGCACGCACGGCGGTCGAGGAGATCACGAGATCGGGGACCGATCCGAGTTCACGGACAACCTCACCCATGCGTTCGGCCGATAGGACACCGCGGCCCGACAGCGGGCGCCCGTGGTCGTCTCCGGTTCCAGCATTCCAATCCGACTTCCCGTGCCGCATGACCATCAGGTTGAGCATGCCTCAAGGGTACTCACGTCGGGTCACACGCCTGATCATCCAGACGCGGCGAGGAGGAGCTGGGCGGCGAAGTACAGTGGCAGACCGACGATCCGGTTCCATCGAGTCTTGGCGACGAACTGCTGTCTGGCGACGAGGACATCGGATGCAGCAAAGGCAACCGCTCCGAGGGGGATTCGTATATCGAGCGCGTCACCCTGGGTTGCGAACGCTGCTGCGACCATGACGGATATGACGACTACATAGACGACGAGCGGCATGCGGAGCTCATCGGGCCGGTGCGGAGCGAGCCACTTGAGGATGACGGTACCGAAGGCGACCATCACCGCAGCGGACATCACGAGGATGACGGGATCGATCGAACCGCGCACGATGAACGCGCCGGCGTAGACGACGTGGGCACCAGCGAACGCGCCGAGACCGACGATGAACGCCCGGCGACCTTCGAACGAGAGGGCGAGGTCGCCGACCCATGACAAGGTGAGGGCACCGAGGAGTATCCACATGTACGGGGAGGGATCCTGCGTCGACCAGACCAGGAACCCGATGACCGCAGTCGAAGCGGACATCTTGAGGATCCGGCCAACGTGGCTGTTCGCGTCCTCGAAGGCGGCGGCACCGAGAGCGAGAGCTATGACCGCTGCAACCCAGATCACAGTTCTGTGACGACGTAGTCGATGCAGGAGGCGAGCAGTTCGATGTCCGACGTGGGAATGTTCGGGAACGTGGCGACGCGCAACTGATTCCGGCCGAGCTTGCGGTAGCCCTCGATGTCGACGACCCCGTTGGATCGCAGTACCGCTGCGATGTCATCTGCCGATACTGCGGGATCGATGTCGATCGTGACGACCGTCGGGGAACGGAACCGCGTCTCGGTGACGAACGGTGATGCGAAGGCGGAATCGGTAGCCCACTCGTACAGATAGGAGGACGACCTGGTCGATGTGGCATGCGCGGCCTCGAGTCCACCCGATGACATCAGCAACGAGATCTGCCGGTTGAGGAGGTACAGCGTGGTGAGCGCGGGCGTGTTGTAGGTCTGATTCTTGCGGCTGTTCCCGAGTGCCGTCTCGAGGGAGAGGAACGGAGGTATCCAGCGCTTGGATGCCGCGATCTCAGCGATGCGGGCGATGGCCCGTGCACTCATCAGAGCGATCCACAAGCCACCTTCAGAGCCGAGGGCCTTCTGCGGGGAGAAGTAGTAGATGTCGAGGAGTGACATGTCGATGGGGATGACACCAGCAGCGGAAGTGCCATCGACGAGCACGAGTTCGTCCCCGAAGCGGTCGAACGAAGCGAGCACACCTGTGGATGTTTCGTTGTGGATGTATGCGGCGGTGTCGACGCCGACGACTTCCTCGGGATCGGGTGCCGACCCGTACTCGGCTGCAACCACGACCGGGGCATCGAGATGGGGAGCGCCACTGATGACGGCGGCGAACTTCTCGGAGAACTCTCCGCACACGAAATGTGATGAACGGTTCGTGACGAGGCTGAACGCTGCAGCATCCCAGAATGCAGTGGCACCGCCGAGGCCGAGAACCACTTCGTAGTCGGTGGGGAGGTCGTAGAGCGCAGCGAGACCGTCGCGGATGGAACCGACGACGGACCTCACCCCGGGTTGCCGGTGGCTGGTTCCAAGGTAGGTCGATGCAGTTGCAGCGAGATCGTCGACGAACTCGCTGCGAATCCTGCTCGGCCCAGAGCCGAACCGGCCGTCTCTGGGAAGGAGGTCCTGATGGATCGTGATGGTGCGACGCGCGTTCATGTCTATCGTCTGAGTGCCAACTTGCTTGTACCAAGGAGCGTAGTGCCGATGACGAACCGCCAATCAATCTCACAGCGTGCAGAGAACGTCCAACCTTCCGCAACGTTGGCGATCACGAATAAGGCAAACACCTTGCGGGCCGAAGGTAAGCCGGTCATCGGGTTCGGAGCAGGGGAACCGGACTTCGCGACCCCCAAGGCGATCGTCGACGCGGCCGTTGTTGCGGCAACCGATCCTGCAACCCATCGGTACTCACCAGCAGCCGGACTCCCGGCGCTACGCGAGGCGGTTGCGGCCAAGACGCTGAGGGATTCTGGATACGGCGTCGATGCCTCTCAGGTCGTCATCACGAACGGCGGGAAACACGCGGTATATCAAACGTGCCAGGTGCTTCTCGACCCGGGTGATGAGGTCCTCCTGCCGTCGCCGTACTGGGTGTCCTACCCAGCAGCGATCGAACTTGCCGGTGCAACACCGGTGATGGTCCCGACAGATGAGTCCTCGAACTTCACCGTCACGGTCGAAGCGCTCGATGCGGCGACAACGGATCGCACCAAGATGCTGATCTTCGTGAGCCCATCGAATCCAACCGGTGCCGTGTACGACGAAACGCAGATTCGTGAGATAGGGGAGTGGGCTGCCGAGCGCGGCATCTGGGTGATGACCGACGAGATCTACGAGCATCTCACCTACGGTGACGCACGGTTCGCTTCGATGCCTGCCCTCGTTCCCGAGTTGGCCGAGCGATGTGTCATCGTCAACGGAGTCGCCAAGACGTACGCCATGACGGGCTGGCGTGTCGGGTGGATGATCGGTCCCGAAGCCGTTGCAAAGGGAGCAACTCGGATCCAGTCGCACCTGTGTTCGAATGTGAACAACATCGCCCAGCGTGCCGCGATCGAAGCGGTGTCGGGTTCGCTCGATGCCGTCGTCGAGATGCGCAACGCGTTCGACAGAAGGCGCCGCGTCATGCATCAGATGCTCTCGAACATCGAAGGTGTGGAGTGCATCGAGCCGCAAGGAGCGTTCTACGCGTTTCCGAACATGGGTGGACTACTGAACCGGCCCATCGCTGGAGAGACCGCCACATCCACGCTCGAACTTGCAGCGGTACTACTCGACAAGGTGAATGTGGCCATCGTGCCCGGTGAGGCGTTCGGGGCACCGGGGTACGCCAGGTTCTCCTTCGCTCTTGGGGACGATGACCTGGTCGAGGGGTTGACCCGAATCACCGATCTCGTCAACGACCGCTGAGATCGTCGAGGAGGTCGGTCAAGGTATCGAATGCCGGGTCACATGGGTCGATGAGTTCCATGTGACCGACACCGTCGAGGACGTACGCCTGTGCCCGGGTGGGGAACCGCTCCACATACCTCGTCGTCTGGTCCACTGGCACGTCATCGTCGATCGCTCCGTGGATGAGATCCACCCTCGTGAGCGGCTCACCCGACAGGGCAGCGTCCAGCCAGCGCTGAGGCGTGGCACCGGACTCGGCCCCGAGGAACAACGACGCGGGATCGTCGTCGGGTCGCGTGGCGGTGAGGGCTTCGAGGTCGGTCACGGGAGCAAGCGCGGCCACCCCCTTGAGACCTTCGAGCGTATGAGCCGTTCGTAAGGCAAGGTACCCACCGGCAGAGTGGCCGATGATGACGATGCGGTCGGTTGCCAGGCCGTGATCGCCTCCATGCTCGGTGATCCAGGTCACGGCGTCGGCGACGTCGTTGCATGCCCGGGGAAAAGATCCGGAGCCGCGCGTGTACTCGATATTGGCCGTCGCCCAGCCACGACGTGTCAGAGCCACGGCCATCGGCGCCATGATGTCTCGCGTCCAGATGTCGCGCCAGAAACCCCCATGGATGAGTACGGCCACAGGCGCGGGCGGTCCGTCGACTGTGCGCAGATCGAGTACCTGGTCGTCACCGGTCCCGTAGGCAACGGTGACGGGCGGTATGGACACATGGGCAATGACGAGGTCGATGGCGTGGAGATAGCCCTGTGTTCCCCGACCGTAGACGATGCCGATCGCTGCTTCGCCCGTCACACTCGTACGTCGCCATGTCTCGCGTTCGTAGATGTTGGATATATGGATCTCGACGGTCGGTACACCAATGGCGACGAGGGCGTCGTAGATCGCGTAGCTGTAGTGGCTCAAGGCGCCGGGGTTGATGACGATGCCGTCGAAGCGTCCGGCCGTTCCCTGGATCGCATCGATGATCTTTCCCTCATGGTTCGACTGGAACGTTGCGATCCCGATTCCGATACGCGTGGCGTGCCGCCGCCAGGTCCGCTCGAGATCGTCGAGGCTCTCAGAACCGTAGGTTTCGGGTTCTCGTGTACCGAGCAGGTTGAGGTTCGGGCCGTTGATGATGAGGATGCGCATGCTGGGAGTCTTGATGGTTCCGAGTGTTCACGCAAGTGGAGTCGGTACGTGATCGGTTCGAAACGTCGAAGCGAGTGCCATCGTTTCATCGTCGGGTGCCGCCTCTGACACGTCGAGCCCGACCGACAAGTGGGTCACGAGCGATGCAGCGACGGTTGAAGGGGCAACCGACACGACGTCGGCGACACACCCTGTCTTGGACGGGTCCATGTCGACGCCGAGCGCTCTGTACACGGGAGAGAGCACCGCGTTGACTGACGTCGCGTCCTCCACGACGATCACGCCTCCGACCTGTGCCGCCGATCGTGTGAGGCGCTGCCCGACCCCCATGATCTTGCCACCGCCGACGATGTGGACGCTGTAGTTTCCAGCGCAGTACTCACCCGGCAACTCACCGACGGTCGTTTCGACACCGAGCGCCGTGAGGGAGTCGACGACGGCGTTCGCTATCCGATCGAACCGGGCATGCATTGTGGTCGCCGGCTCTGTGGCTGGCATCGTCCATGAGAATCGCACTGTGCCCGGATGAAAGGCGACGGCGCGGCCGCCGGCGATCCGAACGGTCGGATCGAATCCTCTCTCGATCGTTGCCGAGACGGCCTGGGGGAAGTCTTCGGCGAGCGTGTCGTGCTTCCCGAACGCTACGACGTTGTGTGGTGTGCCGACTTGAATCGTCTCGGGCAGATGACCGGAACCGACACGGTGGAGTATCGCCCGTGACACGGCTGTGTCGAGCGCGGCATCACCTGTGAGATGGCCCGATATCACATTGATCCGACCGGTCGATGGAGCATCCATACGGAACTGATATCACGATGAGGTGTCTGTCACCCATCGGGGTCGTGTCGGTTGCCGGGATTCCGTGCCATCCTTGCGTCATGAAGCGGATCGCAGTGGTCGTTGCAGTAATGAGCCTCGTCGCGGCTGCATGTGGAGAGACAGGTGTCCTCGACGGTGTCGGGGCCAGGACCCAGGCGTTCGTCGAGGGCGATGCCACGACAACCTCGACGGTGGTGGCACTTGCTGCAGGCACCGGAGATGAAGGGTTGGTCTCGGCAACCGATGTGCTCTGGTTCAACGACGACATCGCAACCCAGCACTCGGGATCCCCACAGGACGTTGTCGAGTCGGTGTGGAAACGGAAGATCAAGAGCCGCTTCATCCAGTCGTCGCGGGCTGAGATCGCTGCTGCAATGCCTGCGATCCGGTTTCCGGAGTTGGTTCCCTCGGACGTTCGATGGGTGACCAGTCAACTGGTATATGACCGTGATACGGGGCTACTCGACTCAGAGACATCCGCAGCGTTCGGTCTGTGGTCGGCAGAGCCGTACCAGAGCGACACGAGCCGGATCGGTGTGCTTCGCGTGGGAAGGGCATCTGTCGACACGCCGGCAGCGCGCTCGGACATCGTCCCGATCCTCGTCCCAGACGGCGTATCTCTCGGGTGGACAGAGTCGGGGTACCGCTACGAGCTGTTCTGCCGTTCTTCGGTTTCGGACGAACTGTGCACGGAGGTCGCTTCATCGTCGGTGTTGCTGTCCGATCTCCTCCCGTGAGATCGTGAACGTTCGCCGGGTCTGCGCGCCTTCCTAAGGTTCCGAGATATGCACGGAAGCTCCTTCGGCGCGTTCATGCGCCACGACGAATCACAGGCACCTCCGGCGGTGGACCGGGCGTTGGTCAAGCGGGTTCTGGCCTATGCGAGGCCGTATCGAAGTCAGCTGGCTCTGGTCCTGGCCACGATCGTCGTCATCTCGCTCCTGTCGTTGCTTCCACCGTTGCTGATGCGAGCCCTGATCGATACAGCGATCCCCACGGAGGATCTCCGGCTCGTGACCTGGCTGGGTGTCGGCATGGTCGTCGTCCCGCTCGTCAACGGCGTGCTCGGTGTACTCCAACGCAGAGCAACGGCACAGATGGGCGAGGGCATCATCTTCGATCTACGAGGTCAACTGTTCGATCATCTCCAGTCGATGTCCCTGGCGTTCTACACGAACACGAAGACGGGTGAGTTGATGAGCCGGCTCAACTCGGACGTCATCGGTGCCCAGCAAGCGGTCACATCGACGTTCGTAGCGTTGCTGTCCAACACGTTCACGGTCGTTGCGACGTCGTTCATCATGCTGAGACTCGAGTGGCGCCTCACCTTGCTCGCGATCTCGATTCTCCCTTTGTTCATCCTCGCATCACGCCAGGTTGGGAAGCGTCTCCGCGATGTGCGTCGGCGCCAGATGACGAACAACGCGACGATGAACGCCCTGATGCAAGAAACCCTCTCCGTTTCGGGGGCGCTTCTCGTCAAGCTGTTTGGCCGTGCATCGTACGAATCCGAGCGCTTCGCTTCAGCCGCTGCCGAGGTGCGAGATCTCGGTGTGCGCCAGGCGGTGATCGGACGATGGTTCTTCATGGCGCTTGGGCTCCTCTCGGCGCTTGGAACCGCCGTCACGTTCTGGCTGGGTGCGGTCTTCGTCATCAACGGGATCATCACTCTCGGCACCGTGGTTGCACTCAGCGCGTATCTCGCGTCGCTCTATGGACCGTTGACGGCCCTGGCGAACGCCCGGGTCGAGTTCACGACATCTCTCGTGTCATTTGAGAGAGTGTTCGAGATCCTCGATCTTCCCCTCGACGTTCCAGAACCTGACGATCCGGTCGTTCTCGACGAGGTCAGAGGATCGGTCGAGTTCCGTGATGTCGTGTTCACCTACGGCGAGAGCGCCGGTACCGGACTCGAATCCGTCCGCCGGTTCGGCTGGGGCGAGACGGGAACGATCGACGACGGTGTCGTCCACTTGGGGGGAAGACGGGCGATCGACGGTATGAGCTTCGTTGCGAAGCCAGGCCAGACCGTTGCCCTCGTTGGACCGTCGGGTGCTGGCAAGACGACAACAACGTATCTCGTTCCACGGTTGTATGACGTGAACGATGGGGCCGTCCTGATCGACGGTGTCGATGTGCGGCGCATGTCCCCGGACTCCCTCTCGCGGGCCGTTGGTGTCGTCACGCAGGAGAGCTATCTGTTCCACGACACCATCGAGGCGAACCTGCGCTATGCGCGACCGTCGGCCACCCTCGACGAGCTGAGGCACGCCGCCGAGGCGGCGAACATCCTCGACTACATCGAAGCACTCCCCGACGGATTCCAGACGCGGGTCGGCGAGCGCGGGTACCGTCTCTCCGGAGGGGAGAAGCAACGAATCGCGATCGCCAGGGTGATTCTCAAGGATCCTTCGATCCTGATACTCGATGAGGCGACGTCGCATCTCGATGCCCGGTCCGAGGCCCTGGTCCAGGAGGCGCTCGAACGGGTCATGCGGGACCGAACATCACTCGTGATAGCGCACCGACTGTCGACGATCCTTGGTGCCGATACGATCCTCGTCATCGACCGTGGCCGTGTAGTCGAGTCGGGTTCCCACGTTGAGCTCCTTGCCTTGTCGGGTCTCTACGCACAGCTGTTCGAGACTCAGTTCCATGATGTGATGGGAGACGCGCCGTGAAACGCCTCGTTCTTGCCGGGATACTCATCGTATCGGCGTGTGCCCAATCGACGATGAGCGTGGAGGCCTACTCGGCGGCTATGGAGATTGCCAGTGATGCGTATGTCCAAGAGGCGCAGAGCCTCTCAGCGCTCTACCAGGCATCGGTCGAGGACGACGTTCGCGCAGCGGTGAAGGATGATCCAGACGTAGCGGAGGATCGTGTCGTTCAGATCGTGACGACGGCGACATCGAACTATCTGACTCTTCTCGCAGATGCGATGGCTCGATTCGTGGTAGAGATGGATGAGTTGCGGCCTCCTGCGGGGATCGATTCTGTCCACGACGAGTTCGTCGCGGCAGTTGGATCGGTGCAGGGATCGCTTCCTGGCACCCGCGACGCCGTGGCGCAGGCCGATTCGCTGGTCTCGGTGAGGTACGCCTTGACTTCATCGGGTTTCGCAGATGGGCAGGACAGATGGACGGCAGCGTGTACCGCTCTCGAGGAAGCAGTTCGAGCCCAGGGAACCGGCATCGATCTGGGTTGTGTGCGTCGGGATCTGGCACCGTGACCGGCCGGCACGACATGTGGGACGGGCGAGAGTTCCTCGAGGTCGATGTCCCCGTGAGCGGCGCCGAGAACGTGATGGTCCCCGTGATCCGAGCGATCGTGCGTTCCCGCGACGACCGATCGCTGATCCTTCTCCAACGCCGCGCGGATTTATCCGAACCCGTGCACGGGTGCCTCGAGATTCCCGGTGGCCGATGGCGATCGGGGGAGTCGCCCCTCGCAGCGATCACGCGTGAAGTGTTCGAGGAAACCGGTGTCCGCCTCGCGTCGGTGGCCGGCATCTCCATCGAAGAGATCGACTCGTATCGTTCCATCGCCACCGTACAGCCCCTGGCGATCATCGCTGGGGTCGAGGGGGCGTTCCCCGCCGTTCACGTCGTCCTGACGGCAATCGGCGTGGGAGTTCCGCGAGATTCGGCCGAGTCGGAGGACGTACGGTGGTGGGCGACCAAAGACGTCGAGGAGCACATGGACACACGACCCGATGGGTTCGTTCCGTCGTCGCTTGCAGCGCTGCGAGTCTATGTGGACTCGGGCGGTTCGGGTGTCGGCTGATAGCCGTTCACCCGCTCATCGTTGTCGACGTCCTTGCGTGCCTGAGGAACAACGAGTACAGGTCTCCCCGACTCGAGCATGACACGAGCGGACACGCTCTCCCAGGCATCGAAATCGAAGAGTTGCTTCGTGGCACCCAGGATGACGACATCGACGCTCATGTCGTTGGCTGCTGCCGATATCGCCGCCGCGGCATCGGATCCTTCGAGCACGCGTGCTTCACACGGGATCCTGGCGGCAGCGAGTGCTTGTCTGATCGGATCGGTCAGTCGGTCCCCTCGTTCTGAGAGGTAAGCGGCAACGACGTTCTCTTTGTGGGCGGGGTCCGAATCGTCACGAAGTGGATGCCAGTCGTCAGAGTCGAGATCGTCGAGGAACTCTCTCGGGACCTCGACGACGGTCGTCACCGTGACGTGACCGGTACCGCCGATCAGGTGTCTGGCGAACTCCACGACGGGTTCAGGGCTGAGGGCCCCGGCGGTTGCGACGAGTACGTGCATCGGCACCAGCTTAGGTCGCCGGAGCGCCTGGCGAAGGCCATCGAGCGAGAACGCCCTGCGGAGGTCGGCGGATCTCTGCCGGGTCAAGCGCCGGAGTCGTCGAGAAGCGAACGCAGACGGGCGAGACGG
>CAYLVM010000014.1:0-32414 GCA_964387145.1 uncultured Acidimicrobiaceae bacterium | reverse complement strand
GTCCCAGGCGACCCACCAGAGGCCCCCGCACGTCGGGGGTCTCGACGTTTCTGGACTGCATCCTGTGCCAGAATCAAACGCACGACACACGCGGGTGTGGCGGAATTGGCAGACGCGCCAGGTTTAGGACCTGGTGCCGAAAGGCGTCCCGGTTCGAGTCCGGGCACCCGCACCGAGCACACGGCACAGCACCACCCCGCTGCGCAACCGAGCTCTCTCGCTACGATGACCAGACCCGACCGAGAGAAGATCCACAGATGCGTTCCCTGACCACGCGTTGGCAGCGACGCAGCGAACCGTGGAGCCGGCGGGAACGCTGGAAGCGTGAACGTGAGATGGCCAGTGCCCTGGCACGCCACGGCATCGGGTTGACGCTTGCCCAGGCGAAGCTCGGCTGGGTGCTGCCATTCCAGTGGGGTCTCTTGAAACACCCGCGACGCGACGAGCCGTACTCAGGGCCCGAGCACCTTCGCATGGCGTTCGAGGACCTCGGCCCGACGTTCATCAAGCTTGCACAGATCCTGAGCACCCGCGGAGATCTGATCGGACCCGAGTACGCGTCGGAACTCGCAAGGCTCCAGAGCCGGGTGCCTCCCCTCCCCTTCTCCGAGATGGCAGAGGTGCTCGATACGGAGCTTCCGCTGCCTCGCGACGAGATCTTCGCAAGCTTCGACAGCGAACCGATCGGATCCGCGTCGATCGGACAGGTCTACCGGGCCACGCTGCACACAGGTGAGTCCGTCGTCGTAAAGGTTCAGCGACCCGGTGTGCGCAAGGCGATCGAACTCGACCTCGAGATCCTCCGGCGGGGCGTGGCCCGGATCCTCTCGAGCGATACAGAGGAGAGCTTCTACGACATCGAGGGGTTCCTCGATGAGTTCGCCTTCACCCTCAACAACGAACTCGACTACACCTACGAGGGAGAGAACGCCGAGCGGTTCAGGTCGATCCACCACGACGATCCCGACGTGTTCATCCCGGAGATCTACTGGGAACACTCCACATCACGGGTGCTCGTCATGGACGAGGTTCGAGGTACCGAGTTCGCCGGAGCACCGAACGATGAGAGCTTGACCCTCGAGGATCGTGACCACCTCGCCTCGGTGGCGCTCCGCATCGCCTTCACGCAGATCTTCCGCGAGGGTTTCTTCCACGCAGACCCGCACCCCGGGAACCTCATCATCATGGAGGACCGCAGGATCGGGCTCATCGACTTCGGCATCGTTGGAACGCTCACCGAACACCAACGCGACCACTTCCTCGACTTCGCCTACACCATGAGCAAGGGGGACTCTGAGGGAATGATCGACGCCCTCTGGGGCCTCGGGGTCACCGAGCCGGAGGCTCAGCGAAGAAGCGTTGCACGGGACTTCGACCACCTGTTCCATCGCGTCGGACACAAGTCCTTCGCAGATCTCGCAGCTGCCGACATGGTCGGAGAGCTGATGAGGATCGCCCACAGGCATCAGCTGCAGTTCCCACCGGACCTCGCCCTGATGTTCAAGGTCCTCGCCATGCTCGAGAGCACGGCGACGCTCGTCGACGCGAAGTTCCTGTTCTTCGACGCTCTCGAGCCACAGGTCGAGGTCCTTCTCAGAGAGAGGACTTCGCCATCGAGCCTCGGGAAGCGTGCCGGGCATGAGGCCCTCGACATGGCAAGGCTTCTCGAAGGACTCCCGCATCGTGCCGACCGGCTCCTCCAGCGACTCGAGACCGGGGATCTCGAGTTCTCCGTTCGCCAAAACCGGCTCGAAGCCGAGACCAAGCGCTTGCATCGCGCGGTCGACAGGCTGACCATCGGACTCAGTGTGGTCCTGTTCCTGCTTGCTGCCGGCGTCTACGTCATCGCTGCCGAACTGGTGGCAACCACCTCAGGAAGACTGGACTACCTGCGGATCGTGTTCGTCATCGGCGTTGTGGTTCTCGTGACGCTCGGAGTCGGAGCCTGGCGCGCCCGCCGCCGCTGAGCAGCCTCGAACGGGACGAGTCGATACGCTCCGTACGGCTAACGCAAGACGTCAGCGAGAGCATGGAGGGCCCGCGCTCGATGCGAGATCTGGTTCTTCTCCCCGGCAGGGATCTCCGCGAGCGTACGGCCGTCGACCTCGAAGATCGGGTCGTACCCGAACCCTCCGTCACCTCTGCGCTCCCGCGCGATCACACCCTCGAGGACAGCCTCGACGACCAACTCATCACCCGACGGGGTCACGAGGGCAACAGCCGTTCGAAACCTCGCTGAGCGATCCTCGACATCCCCGAGCTCACGCAGCATCTTGTCGACGTTCTCCTCATAGGTCGCGCCCTCACCCGCGTACCGCGCGGTCGTGACACCGGGGGCACCACCGAGAGCATCGACTTCGAGACCCGTGTCGTCAGCGATCGCCGCGTGCCCTGTCGCTGCGACCACAGCACGCGCCTTCAGCAGAGCGTTCCCTGCAAGCGTGTCCTCGGTCTCATCGACGTCCTGCCACACATGGCCCGGGATCACGATGATCGGCGGATCGAGGGATGCAAGAACGGCCTCGACCTCGGCGATCTTGTCCGGATTCTTCGAAGCGACGACGACACCGTGAGGGCGGTTCACGATCGTGCCTCGTTCTGCATCGCCACGAGGGACGCAATCCCCTCTCCTGCGTAGTCGAGCATCGTGTCGAGGACCTGTCTCGTGAACGGTTCGCCCTCTGCCGTCCCCTGGACCTCGATGATCTCGCCCTCCCCCGTCATCACCACATTGGTGTCCACGTCGGCGGCGACGTCCTCTATGTACTCGAGGTCGAGGAGAGCCACACCGTCGACGATCCCGACCGAGATCGCCGCGACATTGCAGATGATCGGGTTCGACTTCATCTTTCCCTCGGCCACCCAGGTATCGAACGCGTCGGCGAGGGCGATCCACGCCCCGGTGATCGAAGCCGTGCGTGTCCCACCGTCGGCCTGAAGCACGTCACAGTCGATCTGGGCGGTCACGGGCCCCATCGCCTTCATGTCCACGGCGGCGCGCAACGATCGTCCGATCAGTCGCTGTATCTCCTTCGTACGCCCGCCACTGATCGAGTTGCGCCCGACCCGTTGAGGGCTCGACCCGGGAAGCATCGAATACTCGGCGGTGACCCACCCGGAACCGGAGTCTCGCATCCATCGCGGCACATCGTCGCTGAGCGACACCGTGCACAGAACACGGGTTCTGCCCATCTCGATGAGGACCGACCCGGGTGTCATCTCGGTGTAACCCCTGGTGATCTTGACTGTCCTCAACTCGTCGTTCGCCCGCTCTGTGCGCATCGTCACTCCCTGCCTTCGATCTCGAAAACTGTTCCTTGGGCTGCGTAGGCGATGTCACCGGCGAAAGCGCCGGACGCCTCGTTCATGCTCTCCTGTGGATCCATCAACGCACCGATGTGTGTGAGGATCAACCGATCGACGCCCGCCCACGCTGCCGTCTCCCCGGCTTCGATCGCCGTCAAGTGATACACGTAGGTGCGTTCGTCGCGCACCCCACCGATCGACGCCTCGCACAGAAGAATGTCCGCCCCGTCGGCCATGTCGAGCAGGTCACCACCGGGTCCGGTGTCCCCCGAGTACACGAGCGACGCTGCTCCGGCTTCGATCCGCGTGACGAGTGCGGGCACCGGGTGAACCGCTTCGCCGAAACGCAATGTAACGTCACCGACCATCACCGAATCACCCGGGACTACCTCCTGGATATCGAGCACGACGTTGAACACATGCTCCTCCGTCGCCCGAGCGAAGGATGCGAGATGCGCTGCGGCACCCGGTGGGACGAACACCTTGACGGGCACGTCACCGGAGGGTCCGAACGCGAGGTACCCGTACAACCCGTACAGGTCCGCGCAGTGGTCCACATGGACGTGGGAGATGACGACGGCATCGAGCATTCCGGGATCGATTCGCTTCGCGAGCTCCATGAACGTCCCGGTGCCTGCATCCAGCCAGATCGACGTCTCCCCATGTTCGATGAGATACCCCGAAGCCGGGTTCGTTCTCGATGGTGCCCCTGCGGTCGATCCGAGGACCGTGAGTTTCATCGCCCCCACCCCATCACACCGACTCCCACACCCATGAGGAGCATCCAGAGTACGAGCTGAAGGGTGCCGGCGAATGTCGGCATCATGAAGTTGCCAGCGAACCGCTTCCACGACCACCACGTTGTACCGGCAACCACGAGGAGAAGCCCGACGACGAGCCACAGCGGTGAGATCGGGAACGAGACCACCACAAGGAGGGCGGCGAGCGCCTGAAGCCCTGCACCGACGTACCCAAAGAGGATGCGGTACGCCTCACGATTGTGTTCCGATCGCGCCATCGCGGCGAGTCTACGGCTGAACGGTCAACGACACTTCGGCGACGTGATCCCCGTCGATCGTAAAGGCACGTACCGTCGGCTTCTGCCCCGAGAGCGGGCCAAGAATGTAGTGGACCCATTCGGGATCGCCACCCTCTGCAACGTCGGTGCTCGACGGATAAGCATCACTCGAAACGTGGCTGTGGAATACCCCGCCGATCGACCATCCACGCTCGTCTGCAAAGCGGATACACCCGAAGTGCTCCGCCGGGTCGATCGTGAATCGGTCCCCGCTGTCGGCCAGGTTCGTGAGGCAGAACACCATCACCGGGCCGTCGTCGTCGACAGCGACGAGTCCGCAGGCCTCCTGTGGGTACGACCAATGGGCGTGCGCGAACATCGCGTCGATGATCTCACGGGGGACGGGCACTCGTTCGATGCCGAGACTCTCGAAGGCGTCGTCGAGATCGACGGCATCGACCTCGATCCGGACGCCGTACTGCTTGAAGAACCCGGGGTTGAGGCCACCCTCGTTGTCGTCACGGACCGCCGCCTTGATCCCGTCCGCAGCGAGGCGTGCAACGGCGATCTCTGCGTCGGCGCGGTACGGGTACACGTTGATGGTCACGATATCGTTCACGGACGAACCTTAGGGCGCGTGAGAACCCGGAGTCTCGTCGACGTTTCCGCCGTCACACGGGACCTGCGTGTGAAACTCCGGGTTCCGGTGGTCCGAGTTGAAGTCGCCACCTGCCTCGTGAGAGGAGCGCGACCTCGCTGGTACACAGCTGGCCGGGCTAGCGCTCGACCACCTCCGGGGTCCTACAGAAACTTTCAGACATCTCTGGACCACCTCCTTTCTCCGTGGAGCCATTCTTACATGGATCGTCGGATCTGTCACCGATGTAGTGTTGCGGGGTTGTCGAGTGGAACGAGACACTGTGAGTAAGAGCATCGGGATCCTCACCGCAGGAGGAGACTCGCCAGGTCTGAATGCGGCGATTCGTGCGATCGGCAAGTCTGCGATCCGTGCGCACGGCTGGTCCGTCGTTGGTTTCCGCGACGGGTTCCGAGGCCTGATGCAGAACCGTTCAGTTCGCCTCGATAGCGAGTCGTTGTCCGGGATCCTCACCCATGGCGGAACGATCCTCGGTACGGGCCGTGACAAGGTCGACAAGATGGACATTGGCGGCACCGTGATGGACATGCGTGGCGTCATGCTCGAAACCTTCCATGCGCATCATCTCGAAGCGCTCGTCTGCCTCGGTGGTGGAGGGACCCAGAAGAACGCCCTCAAGCTCCATGCGGCAGGCATGCCCGTGATCACCCTTCCCAAGACGATCGACAACGACGTATTCGGTACCGATCGGAGCTTCGGCTTCGACACTGCGCTCGAGATCGCCACAGAAGCCATCGATCGCCTTCACTCGACGGCTCACAGTCACCACCGGATCGTCGTCGTCGAGATCATGGGGCACAACGCAGGCTGGCTGACGCTCGGCGCTGGGCTCGGCGGGGGCGCCGACGTGATCCTCGTCCCGGAGATCCCGTACTCGATCGACAACGTCGCCGATGCGATCACCTCCCGCAGGGCGTCCGGGAGCACCTTCTCGATCGTCGCTGTCGCCGAGGGAGCCCTCGACCAGGAACTCTCCGAGCAGATCGCTGCATTTCGCGCCGCAGGGCGAGAGGAATCCGATAGCGATCGAGCGGATCGCAAGGCACGATCCAAGGCCCTCTTTGCCCGTCGCCGCTCGACCGTCGACATCGCAAAGGAACTCGAGCGTCTGACCGGTCTCGAGTCCAGGGTGACGATCCTCGGGCACGTCCAACGCGGTGGCACCCCGTCACCGGCGGACAGGATCCTCGCGACGACACTCGGTGCAGCAGCGACCGAGACGATCGCCAGGGGCGAGTTCGGTGTGATGGTCGCGAGCAAGGAGGACGGCTACACGACGATCCCCCTCCAAGACGTGTCCGGTCGACGCAAGATGGTGCCGCCCGACCACCCATGGGTGCGTACCGCTCGGGCGCTCGGTGTGTGCTTCGGGGATGGGGTATGACCGATCCGCTTCGCGAACGGGTTCTCCAGGCAGCAACGGATGCCGGGGCAGACTTCGAACCGATGGAGTGTGACCCGGATCTCGCCGACACGGCCGTGTTCTGCGAGCACTACGACATCCCACTCGAGCGGTCTGGCAACACGATCGTGCTCGAGTCCAAGCGTCCGAAGGGCCACCACGCCGTCTTCATCGTCCTTGCCAACACCCGTCTCGACGTCAACGGAAGGGCTCGCGCCCTGATGGACGTCAAGAAGGTCTCGTTCGCTCCCCCCGAAACGACGGCGGAAGTGACCGGGATGGTCATGGGTGGCGTGACCCCATTCGGATTGCCACAAGAACTCTCGATCTACATCGATAGCCGTGTGCTCGACCACCCATGGGTCATCGTCGGTGGAGGAACGAGGGACCTCAAGCTGAAGGTCGACCCAGAGGTCTTCACGAGACTCGCGTCGTGCATGGTGGTCGACGGACTCGCATCTGTTGTGGAATCGACGTGACGTACGAGTTCGACGACGCGATCGCCCTCGACGGGCCGGAGAATCACGTCGTGTTTCCCGAGCGCTGGACGATGGGCCCCGGCTTTGCGCACGGTGGCTATCTGATGTCCGTGGCGCTCGCAGCAGCCTCCAGGGTCGCCCCGAAACCTGATCCCATCACGATGAGCGCCCACTTCGTGCGACCGGGGAAGGTCGGAGAGGCAACAGTGTCCACGAGGCTCGTCAAGTCGGGCCGATCTCTTGCGACCGTCGAAGCCGACGTCATCCAGAGCGGTGAAGTCGACATCGCGACCATCACGACCTTCGGTGACCTCTCGGATGCCGGAGACATCCTCTTCCAGTCCGTGGAACCACCGGATCTCGCCCCCCGCGAGCGATGTATCAAGGCGCCTGGGGGCGATGACCCACGAGTACCACGCATGTCGGACAACATCGATCTGCGCCTTACACCGGACTCGACCGCGTGGACAACCGGTGAGCGTCTCGAGAACGCAACGATGTCGGGATGGCTCCGGTTCGCCGACTCCCGACCGATCGACATCGTCTCACTCCCGATGTTCGCCGACGCCCTGCCGCCTCCAGTCTTCAACGTCGGGGCGTTTGCACCGTGGACCCCGACGATCGAGTTGACGATCCACGTCCGACGACGTCCCGACACGGAGTGGCTCGGCGTGTGGTTCCACACCGACCTCATCGGCGGCACCTTCTTCGAGTCGTCGGGAACACTGTGGGACGACTCCGGGAACCTCGTGGCGATGAGCAGGCAACTTCAGCTCATCCAGCGCTCCTGATCGAACGGTCCCAGATGAACCGTCCCGATCGCGGGACCGTGTCGGTCACTCCCCGATGGTCAGTCCGTGCTTGGGCCGCGGGTAGAGCTCACCCGGCGACTCATCGGAGCTGTACTCGTTCCAGGTCATGTGCGTCTGGCCGAAGTCCTTCTCCTCCATCGTGATGCACCCCGACACCGGGCATACGATCGAACACAGGTTGCACCCGACACAGAGATCCTCGATGATCCAGACCTTCGTCTTGTCGTCGTCGATGCGCTCGGTGCCGATCGCCTGGTGCGCACCGTCCCGACAGGCGACGTAACACAGGCCGCAGTGCACACACTTGTCCTGGTCGATGTTCGCCTTGATGACATAGTTGATGTCGAGGTTGTTCCAGTCGGTGACTTTCTGTACCGAGAGCCCTCGAAGCTCGTCGACGCTCTTCATGCCCTTGCTGTCGAGGTAGTTCGACAGCCCCTCAGCCATGGGCTCGACGATGCGGTACCCGTAGTGCATCACCGCGGTACACACCTGGATGGTGGTCGCACCGAGCAGGATGTACTCGGCGACGTCCTGCCATGTCTGGATCCCGCCGATGCCGCTGATCGGAAGTCCCTCTGTGAAGGGATCCGCCGCGATCGATGCGACCATGTTGAGGGCGATGGGCTTGACCGCCGGGCCGCAGTAGCCGCCGTGACTCGACTTGCCACCGACCACGGGGCGGGGAACGAGACTGTCGAGGTCGACACCGGTGATCGAGTTGATCGTGTTGATCAGGCTCACCGCGTCCGCGCCGCCGTTCTTTGCCGCGCGTGCCGCAACGCGGATGTCGGTGATGTTCGGTGTCAGCTTCACGAAGACGGGGACGGTGGCTGCAGACTTCGCCCACCCCGTGATGTCGCATGTGTATTCGGGGACCTGACCAACGGCTGCACCCATGCCGCGCTCGGACATGCCGTGGGGGCACCCGAAGTTGAGTTCGATAGCGTCGGCTCCGGCTTGTTCGACCTGCTTGATGATGTCTGCCCACGCTTCCGGGTTGGACTCGACCATGAGACTCACAACGACGACGTTGTCCGGGTACCGCCGTTTGACTTCGGCGATCTCGATCAGGTTCACCTCGAGCGACCGATCGGTGATGAGCTCGATGTTGTTGAAGCCCGCCATCTTCTGCCCGTTGTAGTCCAGTGAGCTGTACCGGCTGTAGACGTTCTCGATCGGATCACCGAGGGTCTTCCACACGGCGCCACCCCAGCCGATGTCGAAAGCGCGGGCGATCTGGTCACCGGTGTTCGTCGGTGGAGCAGATGCCAGCCAGAACGGGTTCGGTGATTCGATGCCACAGATGTTGACGGACAGGTCAGCCATTGCGCTGCCTCACTTCCCCGCTGCGCCCGAGCGCAGCTCTCGATCGATGTCCCTCGCTGCGTCCCTCCCATGGGCCACAGCGTTCACGACTTCCTTACCACCGTTGACACAGTCGCCTCCGGCCCACATCTTGGGGTTCGTCGTGCGGAACGCTTCATCGACGATCACCCTGCCTCCCGGATCGGTGTCGACGCCCGGGAGCCGGTTCAAGAAACCGACACGTTTCGCCTGCCCGGTCGCCCGCATCACCTTCGTGACCGGGATGGAGAACTCGGTCCCTTCGATCGTGACGAGACGCAACGATCCGTCCTTGCCACCGCGGTACTCGGTCCGTTCGCACACGAGCGACGACACCGATCCGTCACCTTCGAATCGCTTGGGAGCGCTCCAATGGACGAACTCGACTCCGTGGGTGAGGGCCCGCTCGATGTCGTGCGAATAGGCGCGCATCTCGCTACGACCGCGCCGATACACGAGGTACACCCGTTCGGCTCCGACCATGGCTGCTTGTGTCACCGCATCGATCGCGGTGTTCCCCCCACCGATGACGGCGACCCGCTCCCCGGTGAGGTCCGCCTCCCCTCGGCGAACCTCGTCGATGAACTCGAGGGCATCCTGAACGCCTGTGAGATCCTCACCGGCGAGTCCGAGTGGTGGTACACCGTCGAGACCCACGCCGAGGAACACAGCGTCGTGTGTTGAGAAGAGATCATCGATGGCGACATCCGTCCCCACCGCGCTCGACGGCCGGATCTCGACCCCGAGACTCCTGATGAACTCGACCTCAGCCAGGCTCGTTGCACGAGCCATCTTGTATGTCGCGACACCGTGAGTGTTGAGGCCCCCCGGCTCGTCGCTAGCGTCGTAGACGATCACCTTGTGACCGAGCCGGGTGAGTTCGGCTGCACATGCAAGACCCGCAGGGCCTGCACCGATGACCCCGATACTCCCACCGGTCACCGCCGTCGGCTCGAACACCTCTCTGGCCCCGAACACGGCATCCTGGGTTGCGTACGCCTGGAGTCGACCGATGTCGATCGGTCGCTCGTGAAGATCGTTGAGTACGCAGGCGCCGGCACAGAGCACCTCGGTCGGACACACTCGTGCACACGAAGCACCGAGGATGTTGGCCTCGAGGATGGTCCTTGCCGACCCGGTGAGATCACCGTATGCGATCTGCTTGATGAATCCGGGAACGTCGATCGTCGTTGGACACGCTCTGGTGCATGGGGCGTCCCAGCACATGAGACATCGAAAGGCCTCAGAGAGCGCCTCGTCGCGATTCATCACGCGGATCGCATCCGTCGTCGTTGTCTGGTTCATGCCGGTCCATCCTCATGCGTACGAGCGGTCCCTCCCATATCGGGAGGGACCGCTACTTCATCTGCTTCTACTCGCCGCCTTCTCTCAGGACGATGTCCTTGGCCTGCCATCCGTTGCCGACGACGTCGACGCCGTCCGCCTTCAAGTTCGCGAGCGCTTCCTCGACGATATCGGTGCGGAAAGCCCCGTCCGTCGGGACGGCCTTGAGGATGCCCTCAGACACGGCGACCTTGACGGTCTGGTCCCAGAGGGCCTGATCCATGACGCCGATACCGTTGGGCGACGGCCAGATCAAGTTGTTGATCTCGTTGAGCTGCCAGCGCTGATGCGACTCGCCCAGGGTCGGCCCGGCGTCGAGCACGATGTTGGCACACTCGTCGAACTCGTCACGACAGAACGCCCAGCCTCGCAGTGAGGCTTCGACGAACTTGACGGCTGTGGCTCGGTACGCCGCGTCGTCGTCGAGCTTGTCGGCATCGGCCCAGATGGCGTCCTGGAGCATCGCTGTTCCCACGTCGTTCCAGTCGATGATCGACAGGTCCTCAGGCTGATAGAGCTCACCGGTACTCGGGTTGACCGTCTCGAGCACCTGTGCGTACTCGTTGTAGATCATCGCCTGGGCTGCATCGATGTCGCCGCTGATGAGGGCGAGCATGTCGAACTGCTGCTGGACGAGTGATACGTCGGTGTCGGGATCGATACCGGAGCTCCGCAAACCGGCGAGGAGCTCGAACTCGTTGCCGAATCCCCAGTTCCCTACGATCTTGCCCCTGAGGTCCGTGACCGAGTTGATGCCCTTGTCCTTGAACGACACCTGGAGGGTCGCCGAACGCTGGAACACCTGAGCGATGTCCGTGATGTTCAGGCCCTCCTCACGAGGAACGAGGCCTCTGGGAACCCACGAGATCGCGAAGTCCGCTGCCCCCGAATCGAGGACCGTTGCCGGAACGATGTCTACACCACCTTCAAGGATCGTCACGTCGAGACCGGCGTCGCGGTAGAAGCCCTTCTCGAGCGCAGCAAAGTACCCGGCGAACTGTGCCTGTGTGAACCACTGCAACTGCAGCTTCACCGGTATCAGCTCCTGTGTATCTGCTCCGCCGTCATCCGAACTGCTGCTGCACGCTGCCGCCACCATGGCGAACACCGCAAGCACGACCAGCCACTTGGTCAACCTCTTCTTCTTGCCCCATTGCATCGAGTCTTCCTCCTCTGTGTCTTGCTTCTCCACGGTCCCTAGGACCCTGCCGCCTCCGCATCGGGTCTCCACGGCATGGAAACCCGCTCGAGACCTCCACTCATCAGATACAACACGATGCCCATGACGCTGCCGGCGAGTACCGCCGCCCATGCTTGGGTGTATCTCGTGAGACCTGCGTTCTGCACAATAAGCGGACCGAGCGCATCCTGCCGACCGCCGAAGTACTCGGCGACGATCGCACCGATCACAGCGAGCGATGATGCGATCTTGAGGGAGGTGAAGAAGAACGGCATCGCGTTCGGGATCCGTACGAGCTTGGTGACCTCCCATGACGATGCCGCGTACGATCGCATGAGCTCGATCTCCGTCGGTGCGACCTCGGTCAGGCCCTTCGTCGTGTTGATGAACACGGGGAAGAAGACGAGGATCACGACAATCGACTGGTTCGACACCGGAGACAACAACCCGAACCAGGCGTTGAAGATCGGAGCGAGAGCGATGATGGGGATCGCGTTGAGCGAGATGGCCAGCGGGGTCAGTGTCTCGTTGGCCAACCTGAATCGCGACACGAGCAGCGCCCACACGATGCCGAGCACGACACCGGCAACGAGACCGGTCACAACGACGTATCCGGTGTTCTTGGTCGCTGCCCAGATCTCGTCGAAGTTCGCGAAGAAGGCGAACATGATCTCACTCGGTGGGGGGAGCACGAACCCCTCCGGCTGGAGGATCCTCAGGGACAGCTCCCACAACGCGAGTCCCCCGAAGCCGACGACGACGGCCGGTGTCGAACCACGAAGCAGTCTGCGAATCACCCTGAACCCTCCTCGAAACGTAGGGCCTCACGCACCTGGGTGATCTTGTCGAAGAACCCCGACGACTCCCGCGTCTCGAACACGCGGTCCCCGAGGTCGACATCGATGTCGGCAGCGATCCGGCCGGGACGCGGAGACATCACGATCACCCGCTGGGAGAGGAACACTGCTTCGGGGATCGAGTGCGTGACGAAGACGATCGTCTTGCCGGTCTTCTTCCAGATCTCGAGCACCTCCGTCTGCATGTGCTCACGGGTCATCTCGTCGAGGGCTCCGAACGGCTCGTCCATCAACAGGAGCGAAGGGCGGAACGACAGAGCTCTCGCGATAGCGACGCGCTGCTGCATCCCTCCCGAGAGCTCCCTCGGATAGTGCTCGCCGAACTCCGAGAGCTTGACCAGGTCGAGCATCTCAGCCGCCCGGTCCTTGCGCTCGGACTTGGACCACCCCATGAGTTGGAGGGGAAGCTCGATGTTCTCGATGACGCTGCGCCACTTGAAGAGACCCGACGTCTGGAACGCCATGCCGTAGTCACGATCAAGCCGGGCCTGGTCTGCGGACTTGTCGTTGACACACACCTCCCCATCGGTGGGATGCGTGAGGGCACCGATCAGGCGGAGGAGTGTCGACTTGCCGCAGCCCGATGGGCCGATGAGGGACACGAAGGAGGTGTTGGTGATGGACAGATTGATGTCGTCGAGCGCCCGCACCTCGTTCGGCTTCCCGGGGTTGAAGACCTTCGAGACGCCGGAGATCTTCACGGCACAGCTTGCGGGATCGGTCATAGTGAGAGCGGCTCCTCTTTGCGCTTCGACAGGACGATGTACTCGATGAGGGCGACGAAGCCGACTGCCACGATCCCGAGCACGGCTGCGCCCACAACCGTCGCGTAGAGCCGCGATGGGCCGGTCGTGTAGCGGCTTGCGAAGTCCAGGATCAACCGCCCCAGGCCCCCTGAGACCCCCCCGGAGATCTCCCCGACGATCGCCCCGACGATCGCTGCCGTCGCAGCGATCTTGAACGCTGCGAACAGGTACGGCACCGAGGCAGGGAGCTGGAGCCGGATCAAGGTCTGGCGCCTCGTTGCTGCGTAGGACCGCATCAGTTCCATCGCTGCCGGATCTGCAGATTGCAGTCCCTTGATGCCGTTCATCGCAACAGGGAAGAACGTGAGGTAGGCAGCGATGATCGAAACCGACATCCACGTCTTCCACTCGAACGGGAGCCACCCCATGCTGTTCGATCCCCAGATGACGATGATCGGAGCGATCGCTACGAGCGGAACGGTCTGGGACGCAACCAGATACGGTGACATCCCCGCCTCGAGCCAGCGGGAACGCAACATGATGACGGCGATCCCAAGCCCGAACGCAAGGCCGAACACGAAGCCGAGAACCGCTTCCCTGAACGTAAAGAGGCCGGCCTCGAAGATGAACGCCGCAAGCGGCTTGTCCGAGTTGCGCTGGGGAGGCTGAGCGAACTCGGCGACGATGTCGCGCAGCGGAGGCATCGTGAGGTTGTCGGTACGCGGCAACACCTTGCCGATCACGGGCCAATCGGTCTGTGCGTCACCGAGCGCCTGGCCGAACGCCTTGTATCCGACGTAGAGCAGGGCCAGCGCCACGATGAAGACGAGGAATACGGCTATCCGGCGCACCGACCGCCGGATGGCGGCGGCGCGCTCGAGCTTCCGTATCGCCTGGGCTGCTTCGTCCCGAGATGTCATCGAACTATCGCACCCCTCGAGGTTCGTCACGGCCGGTCATACGTTCTGCGGGAATCCGAGGTCGATCGTACTCGTTGCCGGATCGGGCCAGCGAGACGTGATGACCTTCGCCTTCGTGTAGAAGGCGATGCCTTCCGGTCCGTACGCGTGCGACGTTCCGAACAAGGACTCTCCCCATCCACCGAAGCTGTAGTACGCAACGGGCACGGGGACCGGCACGTTGATCCCGACCATCCCCGCATCGACGTCGATCTGGAACCGTCGTGCTGCTCCACCGTCACGGGTGAAGATCGCCGTTCCGTTGCCCCAGCGGTTCTCGCTGATCATCCCGATCGCCTCTTCGTAGGTATCGACCCGTGCCACGGTGAGGACGGGACCGAAGATCTCCTGGTCGTAGCAGGCCATCCCCGGTGCGACGTTGTCGATGAGGGACGGAGCGATGTAGAAGCCATCACCTTCGAAGGTCGGCTCCCGGCCGTCGATGACAACCGTTGCCCCTTCGCCTGGAGCGTTCTCGACGAACGAGGCGACACGATCACGATGCTCACGAGTGATGAGCGGCCCCATCTGGGAGGACGCGTCGGTACCGGCACCAACGACGAGGCCGGGGATCCTCTCCTCGATGGCGGCGACGAGCGGGTCGGCGGAAGCACCCACGGCAACGACCACCGAGATGGCCATGCATCGCTCGCCCGCCGAGCCGTACGCTGCACTCACGGCTGCATCGGCTGCGAGTCCGATGTCGGCGTCGGGGAGCACGACCATGTGGTTCTTCGCTCCTCCGAGTGCCTGGACCCGCTTCCCGATTTCGGTCCCCTTCGTGTAGATGTATCTCGCGATCGGTGTCGAACCGACGAACGAGACAGCAGCAACGTCTGGATGCTCGAGCAGACGATCGACGGCGACCTTGTCACCCTGGACGATGTTGAACACCCCAGCAGGCAGACCGGCTTTCTCGAGGAGTTCGGCTGCGAGCGTGTTCACACTCGGGTTCTTCTCCGACGGTTTGAGGATGAAGGTATTGCCCGTTGCAATCGCGTTCGGGAACATCCACATCGGGACCATCGAGGGAAAGTTGAACGGTGTGATACCCGCAACGACGCCGAGAGGTTGACGCACCGAGTACACGTCGATCTCCGTGGACGCCTGCTGAGAGAACTCACCCTTGAGAAGCTCCGCTATGCCACAGGCGTACTCGATGTTCTCGAGGCCACGCTGGACCTCACCGAGGGAGTCGGACAGCACCTTGCCGTGCTCGGCTGTCAACAGCGCCGCGATGTCACCCTTGTGCTTGTCGACGAGGTCGCGGAACCGGAACATCACGGCGGTTCGGGTCGCGAGCGATGTCGCACGCCACGACTGGAACGCCTCGGACGCTACCGCAACAGCCCTGTCGACTTCCTCGACGGTTGCGAGCCCGACGTGTGCGGTGATCTCACCCGTGGCAGGGTTGTACACCGGCGAGGTTCTCCCCGACGTCGAGGCGACCTCCTCGCCGCCGATGATGTGATTGATCTGTTTCATTGGGAACTCCTCAGTCTCGCCGCCTAGTGGTGGACAGAGACACGATCGCGTGCGATGTACTGGCCGTCTCCGATCTGACCGAGGTAGTCCTCACCGTCGATGATGACCCTGCCTCTCAGGAGCACGGTCTCGACCTTGCCCTTGACGTCCTTGCCCTCGTATGCCGAGTAGTCGACGTCCATGTGATGCTGGGTCACCGACTTGGTCCACTCGACGTCCGGGTCGAACACGACGATGTCGGCGTCGGAACCAACGGCGATCGTTCCCTTCTTGGGGTAGAGGCCGAAGATCTTCGCTGCTGCTGTGCTCGTGAGCTCGATCCAGCGGTTCAAGCTGATTCGGCCCTCGACGACACCGCCGTGATAGATGAGCTGGAACCGATCTTCGACTCCCGGCAGACCGTTTGGGATCTTCGTGAAGTCGCCAACACCGAGCTTCTTCTGCGTCCCGAGCACAGGGTGATCGTCCATACAGAACGGACAGTGGTCCGTCGAGACGACCTGGAGGTCGTTCGTTGCAAGGCCGTTCCACAGCGCATCCTGGTGACCTTCCGCACGCTTGCGGATGGGAGTGGAGCACACGTACTTGGCTCCTTCGAACCCCTCAGAGTCGACGTTCTCCTCTACCGAGAGGAACAGATACTGCGGGCACGTCTCTGCGAACACCGGAAGCCCCTTGTCCCTGGCCTCTGCAATCTCTTCGACAGCCTCTTTGGCTGACATGTGCACGACGTAGAGGTGTGCACCTGCCAACTCGGCGAGCACGATCGCACGGTGTGTCGCTTCGCTCTCGGTGACGGACGGACGTGTCAGGCTGTGATACACGGGGTCGGTTTCGCCCCGCGCCAGGGCCTGCTCACGGAGCACGTCGATCGCCATGCCGTTCTCGGCGTGCATCATGATCATCGTGTTCGTCTCGGCTGCCTTCTGCATGGCACGAAGGATCTCTCCGTCATCGGAGTAGAACACCCCCGGATACGCCATGAACAGTTTGAAACTGGTGCAGCCACGGTCGATGAGCACGTCCATGTCGGACAACGACTGCTCGTTGATGTCTCCGGCGATCATGTGAAAGCCGTAGTCGATGGCACAGTTGTCCTGTGCCTTGGCCATCCACGTGTCGAAACCGTCGATGAGGCTGTCGCCCTTGGCCTGAACAGCGAAGTCGATGATCGTCGTCGTGCCACCGAACGCGGCTGCCCGCGAGCCAGACTCGAACGTGTCCGATGCGTACGTTCCTCCGAAAGGAAGCTCCATGTGTGTATGGGGATCGATACCGCCGGGCACGACGAGCTTTCCCGTCGCATCGATGACCTTGTCGGCCTGGTCTGCCCACGAATGCGTCCCCGGAGCACCAATCGCGACGATGACTTCGTCATCGATGAGCACATCAGCCGCAACGGTGTCGATCGCGGTGACGACGGTTCCACCAGATATGAGTGTCTTCATTCCAAGATCCTCTCGTGAGTGTCAGTCGATGACCGATACCGACTCGGCGATGATGCCCGCAGCGGTGTCGATCTCTTGTTCTGTGACGGTCAACGGCGGTGCGATGCGAAGGACGTTGCCGTACAGGCCGCCCTTGCCGATCAGCAACCCGCGCTTCTTGCACTCTTCGAGCAGTCGGGATGCACGACCGGCGTCGGGTGCGTCTGTTCCCGGCTCGGCGGTCTCGATGCCGAGCATCAGGCCCTTGCCCCGCAACTCGAGGATCCATGGTGATGCGTCGGTGACGGGTCGCAACGCTTCGAACAGCCTCGAGCCCTGCTTGAGTGCATTCTCTTGCAGGTCGTTGTCGATCAAGTACTTGAGGTTCGCAAGGGCCCCCGCCGACACCAGCGGTGTCCCGCCGAATGTCGAGATCGAGTTCGCTCCGATGCAGTTCATGATCTCGGGTCGTGCAACGACTCCTCCGATGGACAGGCCGTTCCCGATGCCCTTTGCAAAGGTCATGATGTCCGGGGTGATGTCGTGAGCCTGGTATCCCCAGAAGTTCTCACCGGTACGACCCCAGCCGGTCTGGACCTCGTCGGAGACGAACAGGATGCCGTACTCGTCGAGCACCTCCTTGAACGCCTTGAAGAAGCCGTCGGGAGGCGTTGCGAACCCGCCAACGCCCTGGATCGGCTCGGCGATCATGCACGCAACGTCCCCGGAGGTCATCATGTCCATGACCTGGCGCAGGTCGGCCACGGCAGCCTCGATGAACGCCCCGTCGGACATGTCCTTGTAGGGGCTCCTGACCTTGTACGGTCCCTGGACGTAGTGGACGTTCAAGCCCGAGTACCCCGTAGGTGACCATGACCGGTGGCTTGTGAGCGCGATCGCGGTGAAGCTGCGCCCGTGGTAGGAGTTGCGCAGCGCAAGGACCTGATTCGACTTACGGTACGTCGTTGCAAGCAGCATCGCAGCGTCGTTCGCCTCGGTCCCAGACGGGGTGAAGAACACCCTGGCATCGGGGATGCCGGAGAGCTCCGCGACCATCTCTGCAAGCTCGATCATCGGCTGGTTCAGATACAGCGTCGAGGTGTGGAGCACCTTGGCCGCCTGTTCGTTGATCGCAGCAGTGACCTCAGGGAGCGAGTACGCGGTCATCGTCGTGAGGATGCCGGCGAAGAAGTCGAGGTACTCGTTGCCCTCGAGATCCCAGACGGTCCTCCCCTCACCCCGGTCGATGGCGATCGGCTCGTCGTAGTACAGAGCGAGCCACGACGGCATCACCGCCCTGGTTCTGTCTGTGAGTTCCTTGTGAATGCCCATGCGTCTATCCCTCTGTGAGTGGTCCGTAGGTCTCCGGCCGGCGATCCCGGTAGAAGGCCCACTGATTGCGGACTTCTTCGATGAGGTCGAAGTCGAGGTCACGGATGACGAGCTCGGCAGCGGTGTCCGACGCGGTGTCGCCGACGAACTGCCCACGCGGGTTGGCAAAGTAGGACGTTCCGTAGAAGTCGTTGTCGCCGAGATCCTCGATTCCGATGCGGTTGATCGCCCCGACGAAGTACATGTTCGCCACAGCCGAGGCAGGCTGCTCGAGCTGCCAGAGATACGCCGAGAGCCCTCGGCTGGTCGCCGACGGGTTGAAGACGATCTCGGCACCGTGGAGACCGAGTGCACGCCACCCTTCGGGGAAGTGCCTGTCGTAACAGATGTACACGCCGACCTTGCCGACGGCCGTGTCGAACACCGGGTAGCCCTGGTTGCCGGGACGGAAGTAGAACTTCTCCCAGAACCCGCCGACGTGCGGGATGTGATGTTTGCGGTACTTTCCCAGGTAGGTGCCGTCTGCGTCGATCACCGCAGCGGTGTTGTAGAGGAACCCCGCCATCTCCCGCTCGTACATGGGGAGCACCATCACCATGTTGAGCTCCTTGGCAAGCGCCTGGAAACGTTTCGTGGTCGGCCCGTCGGGGATCTCTTCGGCATAGCCGTAGTACTCGATGTCCTGCACCTGGCAGAAGTACGGGCCGTAGAACAGCTCCTGGAAGCAGATCACCTGGGCTCCGTCTGCAGCGGCTTGCCGCGCGTACTCCTCGTGGATCTCGATCATCGATTCCTTGTCACCGGTCCACTCCGTTTGGAGGATCGCGGCTCTCACAACTCTGCTCATCTGAAGCTCCTTCATCCCTCGACCCGCACAACCGGATCGCTCTTCGAGCGTGTGCACACACTAGAGTGTTTTACATCAACTTGCACAAAGCAGAGTTCGTACCAGACAAACATGTCGACTTCAACGAAAACCATCGCCTCGGCCATCACGGAACTGACGCCGGATGGGATCGCCCGCGGGATTGGCTCACTCGTCTCGAGCGACACACTGCCTGGAGGAACTCGCCTCCCCACTGTACGCGAACTTGCTGATGCTCTGGACGTTTCCCCCAGCACCGTCGGTGACGCATGGCAGATCCTGCGTCGCCATCGGATCATCGACACCGAGGGGCGGCGAGGGTCCTTCGTCCGTGACACGTCGAGTGGCCCCACCATCCGTTACTGGCAGGTCCCAACGACCGGCGACGGCATCACGACCGACCTCGGCAGTGGCGTTCCCGATGCCCGGCTGCTTCCGAACCCCCTCCCCATCATGCGAGACCTCGACGAGTCCCCTGTCGTAGCGTCGTACCTCGAGCCACCGGTCCTCGAGGAGCTCGAGGCCATCCTGCGGAACAGGTGGCCGTTCACACCCCAGCGCATCACGATCCTCGACGGGGCCATGGACGCCGTCGACCGCCTCATCCAGGCGACCGTGACGGTCGGAGACAAGGTCGGTATCTCGGACCCGGGATTCCCCCCCCTGTTCGACATGCTCGACCTTGCGGGTGCGGTGACGATCCCGCTCCCGCTCGACGACGCCGGGTTGGTTCCCGATGCGGTAGAACGCGCCGTCGATGAGGGCATGTCCCTGCTCATCGTCCAGCCACGTGCGCACAACCCGACAGGTGTCTCGATGACGTCTGGGCGCAGGGACGATCTCACTGCGATCCTTGCCGGGCGACCGGTGCTGATCATCGAGGACGACCACTCGGGGGCAGTATCTGGGACGGATCTCAACAGCCTCGGGACGGAGATCCCCGACCAGGTCATCCACATCCGCAGCTTCTCGAAATCCCACGGTCCGGACTTCCGTCTCGCTGCGGTCGGCGGGTGCTCCTCGCCGATCTCCCTCGTCGAGCGTCGCAGGATGCTCGGACCGTCGTGGACGAGCAGGCTGCTTCAGTCGATCCTCGCCCGGATGCTCACGTCGGCCGAGATCGAGGCCGCCATCACCACGACCGCCGGGGTCTATGCCACACGACGGGCAGCCGTCGTGGATCGCCTGACATCGCACGGGATCGAGATCGCAGGGGCACACGGCCTCAACATCTGGCTCCCCGTCAACAGCGAGGCGACCGCCGTACCGATGCTTGCAGCCCACGGCATCGGTGTCGCCCGCGGTCGGCCGTTCCGACTCGAAGCGACCGAACAGGACCATATCCGGGTCACGACCAGTGCCCTCGATACCGAATTCGACAACGTGACAGCACGACTCGCTGAAGCCTCCATAGGGAGACTCGACGATTCACCCATTCAGAACGGAGGACGAAGATGAATATCGGAGTGATCAAGGAGATCAAGCCGGACGAGCGTCGTGTCGCGATGCTCCCGGGAGCCGCAGCAGATCTCGTACACAGAGGGCACGAGGTCTTCGTGCAATCAGGAGCAGGCGCCGGTGCCGGGGCCCCGGATGCAACTTTCATCGACGCTGGCGCAACGATGCTCGACTCCGCCCAGGACGTCTTCGACCGTTCGACGCTCATTGTCCATGTCAAAGAACCACAGGCATCTGAGATCGCGATGCTCCGACCGGATCACATCCTGTTCACCTATCTGCATCTCGCTGCTTACCCCAAGGTTGCTGAGGGACTGCTCGCCTCGGGAGCAACAGCCATCGCGTACGAGACCGTCGTGAAGAACGGCACCCTTCCCCTCCTTGCACCGATGAGTCACATCGCAGGCAGGCTCTCGACGCAGGTTGGCGCCTTCTACCTCATGGCACCCAACGGCGGCATGGGAACACTCCTTGGTGGCCACGCAGGTGTGCCCCAGGGTCAGGTCGTCGTGATCGGTGCCGGTGCTGCCGGGCTGAACGCTGCCGATGTCGCCGTCGGTCTTGGAGCCCAGGTCACGATCCTCGACGTCAACATCGATGCGCTCGAACGGGTCCACGAACGCTGGGGCTCGCGCATCGTGACCGACTACTCAACGCGTGGCTCGGTCCAAGAGTGGACGGCCAAGGCCGATCTCGTCGTCGGTGCTGTTCTCGTTGCCGGTGATCGGGCTCCGATCGTCGTCGACCGCTCCATGCTTACGAACATGCGCCCCGGTGCGGTGATGGTCGACATCTCCATCGATCAAGGTGGCTGCTTCGAGACGAGCAGGGAGACGACCCATCACGAACCGACCTACGTCGTCGACGACATCGTCCACTACGCCGTCGGCAACATCCCCGGCTCGGTGCCCCATACGTCATCGCGTGCGCTCTCGAATGCCACGCTCCCCTATGTGCATGCACTCGGTGGAGGTATCCAGGACGCTCTCGACAGACGACCAGAGCTCGTCGAAGGTGTCAACGTCGCTGCCGGCTCGTTGACGAACGAAGCCGTCGCGCATGCTCTCGATACAGCCTTCGTGCATCCAAAGACCGCTCTGGGGATCTGAACCGCAGCCAGAGCACTCCACCGATGGTCCGAACGGCCTATCTAGTCAACGCGTGCGCCTGCCGATAGTCACTCCAATGGGAGTGAGCGGTTCGCGAGACGCGGCCGTGCTGAGGGGAATGGGCGCCACGACGTCACGACCCTAGGGCCGGATCGCCGCCGTTCGATCGACGAGGTGGAGATAACGCTATGGATCAGATCAATCGTTCCGATGGGATCGCCGTGCAGCCTGTGGCCCGTGCATCGGTGAAGGCAACCATCGTCTTCGTGCTCGCGCTGGCGATCACGTTGACGTCGGTGGCAGCACCCGTACGGGCTGGAACCAGTGAGAGCCAGGACATCGACAGTGTCCGGGCAACGGTGACCGACACGTACAACTACAAGATCGGCCTCCTGACCGACCTGAAGGCAGGAACGGACAACCCTGAGAAGCTCGCTATATACGCCGCCGGGATCGCTGAGCTGACGGCACTGCGGGACGGGAGCGTAGCGACCGAGGCGACCGTCGACGGACTCTGGGCCCTCAAAGAGCGCGCATACGCCATCTACGGGGAAACGGCCAACGCAGCCAAGAACGCTGGCATGACGGATGCCGAGATCCTGCATGCAGCCAAAGTCAAGGTGGCAAGCAAGATCGACTACAAGATCAAGCTGCTGACCGACTGGATCGCAGATTGTGACCTCGCCGCAGCCCAGGCGATCGTCGCCGCCGGAATCGCCCAGCTGAACGCCCTGCGCCCGGAGCTCGAAGCTGTCACGACTCCCGACGCTGCGTGGGCCATCAAGGATCGCGTCTACGCCATCTATGGATCCACGAAGACCGATGCCGAGAACGTCAAGAAAGCGAACGAGGAAGAGTGCGACGACAAGAAGGGCGATGACAAGACCGACGCGGAGAAAGCAGCGGAGGCTCTTGCCCAGGCACGACGCACGACGCTGACGCTCATCGAACGTAAGACGGCGATCTTCAACGCCGCTGCTGCAGCTGCCAAGATCCCTGCAGTCGTCGAGGTGTTCGAGAGTGCCGCCAAAGCGGTGGCAGATCTCGAACCAGCTGCACGCTCCGCAAGGACCATCAAGGACCTCAAGGCGATTCGAGAGCAGGTGATGGACATCTACGAAGCGGCAAAGGATGATGCCGCTGCCATCACGAACCACGAGCCGGGTGAAGGCAACTCCGAGGAAGTCGATGACGCCGGACGAGCGATCGAGGAACACCTCGACGGTGTCGAGTCGTATGTGATGAACATCGTCGACCGTGCAGAGGCATCCGCAGAGGAGAGCCCGGAGACCTATGCAAGCCTCGTCGAGGCCAAGAAGCAGGTCCTTACCGCCGCCGACGCCGTGCAGCGTGTCGTCGAGTCCGGGAAACGTCTCGATGACAAGTGGGAGGATCTACGCGACGCACTCACGAACTTCCGCCGTGCCGTGATCCGACACTACATCGCCACGAGCGATGGGCCTATGTTCGTCGGCGGCTTCCACATCGCCGGCTGAGCACGTCATCACCAACTGACCGTGTGGCGCCCTCCCGGGGGCGCCACACTCGCGCTACGGACGACCGTCAGACGCAGCTCGCAACAGTGTCACAATGAAGCCATGACACATCCCGATCCTGTCCCCGTGACAGTCACCTTCACCAAGGAGTTGACACCGCGCGCGAGACGGATCACCTTCAAGGGAATGACCGTCGTCGAGAGCGTCAAGCCGGCGTCGTACCTGTCCCTCTACTTCGAGGACCCTCAGAACGATCAGCCTTCCGAGCCCGACTCGCCACGACGCAACGAACGCAACTACACACCGCGCTACCTGGATCCTGAATGCCACTCGATGACCGTGGACTTCGTGCTCCATGGTTCAGGTCGCGCTGCTGAGTGGGCGCATACGGCGAAAGCGGGTGACACGATCTGGGCATCGCCAACCACAGGTGGATACGACATCCCCGACGATGTTCACCATCTCGTCCTCGCAGGCGACGACACCGCGATCCCCGCCATCGGGACCATCCTCGAGGCGCTGCCCCGGGATACGCGAACGACCGTCATCATCGAGGTGGTGAACGACGATGACGAGCGTGAGCCCAGCGATGACGTCCCTTCCGACCCGATCTGGCTCCACCGGGGTACCGATGTGGCTACCGCCGGCTTCCAGACGTTGAACCTCGTGAAGTCGATCGCCGTACCGCCCGACGCTCACTGGTGGATAGCCGGTGAACGGGACGCGATCACCAGCGTGCGAGACGTCCTTACGGAGGATCGTGGCATCGCCAAAGATCGTATCTCCCTCAACGCGTACTGGCGCCTCCGGCCGGACAACGCCGACACACAGTGACGACATCGACCTGTGGGCTCGACAACACCTACATGCCGAGTTCCAGGAGATCGACGTCACCGTCTGGAGTCTCGGCAACGACGCTGGTCAGGGTGGCACCGTCTTGCCACCAGAGGAACACCATGCGCTCGTACGGGATCGCGACGATCTCCCGGCCTCGTGCTCTGGGTGTCACAAGAGCGGGACAGGCAGACCCGTGCGGGCGACAGGAGCGAGTTGCTGTCTGAAACGTCTCTCGGTTCGCCTCTGGAGATATCCACAGAACGTCGCGGTGATCTCGGGAACGAGGTAGCCGTCGATCCCGATCCGCAACGCCGTTCCGAGTGTACGCGCCACGCACTGATCTGTCGTGAGCCCTCCGAAGAACACCTGCTCGGCTCCTTGTTCGACCAGAAGTTGCTCGAGGTCGGTGCCGGCGAACGCATCGAAGCGGGTACGTCCCTGCACCACCACATCACCATCCTCGTAGATCCCGACGGGGAAGTCGGCCCGTGGGGTGCCTTTCGTGAACACACGCCCGAGCGTGAGACGCCCAAGCACTCCCTGTTTGTGAGCAGGGTCGACAACGAGAGGAGCGTGAATCACCGTCACCCCCTCCCGTCGGGCCGCTGCAGCGACACGACGCGCGGTCTCCATGACGTTGCGGTGATCCAGTTGCCTTCTGATGACCAGGTTGTAGAGACCGGGATCGGTCCACTGTCTCTGGAACTCGATGAGCACGAGAGCGCGCTCGATCGTTGGCTCGTCGGGTCTCCCGGGTTGTTCGATGCTCACGGAGTCCTCACAGGTAGATCTGGAACCATTCCATAGTGCGCGTTCTGGCCGCCTCCCCGCCGGGACCGTCGTACACCTCGTAATGTCCCGCATCTACCAGGAGGAGGTCCTTCGGCTCACCGGCCGCCTCGTAGAGGTACACGACCTCGCTGACGGGCACGGTCTGGTCCGCCGTCGCCCCGATCAGCAACAGTGGCCGGGGCGCGATCGACGCGACGAACTGCTCCGGCTCGTACTCGAAGATGCGCTCGGCAGCGTTGAGCGGTATGTCGACTTCCATATGTGGCCACAGCTTGACTGCCTCGGCGAACACCTCGTCGGACTCCGTGGAGTTCAGGAGCACTGCAGGATCGATCGTCGCCCCACTCCCCCGCCGAACACGCTGCACGGCATCGGCCGCCAACATCTCCACAAGACCTTGACGACGCTCGGGCGGGAGCTGCGCGAGCATCCGGGGCACACTGCCGGGCCCAACCTGACCGACGACGACCTTGACTCGCTCGTCGCGGGCAGCTGCCTCGATCGCGATGCCACATCCAAAACTCGTCCCCCACAACCCGAGACGACGAGGATCTACCGAATCGACGGTGCCAAGGAACGTCAGCGCGTTGCGGACATCCTCTACCTGGTGGGCGGGAACCAGCAGGCCGCGCTCACCCTCGCTCGTTCCGAAACCGCGGTAGTCGAACGTCATGACGACGAAGCCGGCATCGGCGAGTCTCTCCGCCATCAGAGGCAGGAGCCACTCCTTGATACCGCGAAAACCGTGTGCCACCACGACACCTGGCCACCCAGTGGTTGGGGCGGTCTCGCCAGGGACACGAATCACCGCTGAGCAGCGAGTTCCCCAACTGTAGAAGTCGACATCGTGTGTTCGCACCATGGTGCTCCATCAGGGTGTAGCGTGCCTTTACGTTAGAACGAACTAGTTCGTTCGTCAATTGTACTGGTAGCATCACGTCATGAAGCGAACCTCAGACGCCACCCGATCCCGAATCTTCGATGCTGCACGAGCCGAGTTCGCCCGGTTTGGCATCGCAGGAGCCCGTGTCGACCGCATCGCTGAGAACGCACCTGCCAACAAGGCACGGATCTATGAGTACTTCGGCGACAAGGAGAGTCTCTTCGCCCTGGTATTGGAGGTCGAGTTGGAGCGGCTCGGCTCGGCGATCCCCGTCCCCGAGGATCCAAGGGGCATCCCCAACTATGTGCGAGCTGTCTTCGACTACCACGCTGCACACCCGGACCTGGTGCGGCTGCTGTATTGGGAGGCGCTGCACTTCTCATCTCAGGACGCCCCCAGAGAAGAGGAACGCCGGACGTTCTACGCCCAGCGGGCTGAGTACCTCGCCCAGGCCCAGGCCGATGGAGTCATCCCCGGCTCGCTCGACCCACGGCACCTGCACTTCCTCATGCTCGGCCTGACGACGTCGTGGTTCGGGCTTCCCCAGCTCGCCAGGATGCACCTGGATGATGATCCGGGGGCTTCCCAGAACCTCGTTGCACAGCGTGAACACGTCGTATGGGCAGTGTGCCGGATTCTTGGGCTCGAAGATCCCGGAGGGCCGGACAACGCCGACACACAGTGACGACATCGACCTGTGGGCTCGACAACACCTACATGCCGAGTTCCAGGAGATCGACGTCACCGTCTGGAGTCTCGGCAACGACGCTGGTCAGGGTGGCACCGTCTTGCCACCAGAGGAACACCATGCGCTCGTACGGGATCGCGACGATCTCCCGGCCTCGATCGGTGACGGCGATGACTCGTTCCGTATCCTCTGACACGTAGCCAAGCGCCCAGGTCAGCCCACCTGAACTCGTCGCGCCGCCGGACCATGAGAACTCGACCCCCTCGCTGCGGCAGGGGCCACCGCTGACCTCCATCCCCCTCCAGTCGGCGAGGCACTCGTCTCCCGGCGGTGGTCCGTCCTCGGGTGGGTAGAAGATCCCTCCGGGCACGAATCGGCCGACACCACGCTTGCCCATCGGCGTTTCGACGCAGCCGTTGGCGATCATCGGCTCATCGGTCAGGTCCTGTGGGTACGGTGGGAGATACCCGCACGGTTCGATGACGATCGCTCCGGTTGTCTCAGCTTGCTCGGTGGTCGACGTCGTACTCGTGACCGCCGGGGAGTCGACGATCCCTCCGAGATGGTCACCGTCGAACGGTCGGGTACATGCCGGCGGGACACCGTTGCGGTCGAGCACCCTCACTTCGTCGACGGTACCGGCCGGCACCAGCGCAAAGGGTCGATCGTCCAGCAAGCCTGTGCTGCCGATCGTCTCCAGGCGGCCATCGACGACGATCTCGACCGAACCACCCGGCTCAGCGACTGCAAGAGTCCACGGGTCCTCCTCGACAAGGGCGCATTCTCCCCACGCCGGGTAGCCCGCGTACGGGACGACCTCGCCATCGTCGACTGTGTACAGATAGATCCACTGCTCCGGCCCGCTACAGCTCGATCCACAGTGCTGCTCGCCGAGCGTGATCACGATGTCGGCCCCATCGAAGGTCGTGCGGCCGATGAGTTGCTCACCACCGGGCGTGATAGGGATCGGTTTCGTCCGCAATACCGTGTACGGCTGGAGCCTCGACAACAGGTCTTCGACGTGTTGGGGTGATGGGCCCGATACGAGGACGTCCCAACCGGAGCCGTACGCCGTTGCGAACGTCGTGCCGCCGGCCTCCCAGGTTCCGGTTCTGGCGAACGCTCGACACCCTCGTTCCTGGGTGACGGTGTAGCCGTCGTAGAGGAACTGAAGCGTCACGCACGTGTTGGACTCATCGAGCGTTTCGCGTATCGACTCGAGCGTCGGGGGGTCATCGGGTATGTAGAAGACGTCGGCGAAGAAGGGCAGACTCCGGACGTAGGCGAGCTGCACCGGCTGGAGCTCTGCATCCTCGGTGGAAGGGATCGACTGTGCAAGTGCCTCCATCGATCCCTCCGGTGCGGTAATCACAAGGGGCTGTGGCCGCGACTCGATCTCAGCGGAGGCCGTGCCGGGGAAGTCCTCATAGAAGAAACCTGCAGAGCATCTCGAGGCATCCACCCATTGCCGGCCTTGCTCGAGGCGGCGAATGAACGTGTCACGGTCGCCGTCGACCGTCCATGTCCGCACCGGTACCGAGACGGAGAACTCGCCGGGTTCCTCCAAGACGACATCCACCAAGGACCCAACGACAACGTCGCCGGAGATGAAGGAGAGTGCAACCGTCCCAGACAGAGGCAACCCAGCGGATGCCGGAGGTCCCCACGCGAGTGTGAACGTCACGACTCCCGGGTAGGGGACGAAACAGGATTCGATCCACAGTCTGGTGCCATCGGGAACGTTGAGCGTCTGTACGTCGCCCGGACCACGCATCTCGATCGACGACACGACCCCGGGTTCGACGCCGGCAACCACGATCGGAGCATCGCCTGTTGCAGGGATGGCAGGCGGTAACACGAAAGAACCGGAGACCCCGGGGACCGTCGAGGACGGCTGCGACACCGGTGCTCGTGATGTCGTACTCGATATCGCGGGGATCACACCAGGATCGTCTCCGGCGTCGGTGCCCGGATCGACGCACGCTGTCGCCACGATGGCGAGAACCACAAGCAGCAGCCCGAATCGTCGCATCCGTATCCCTCCCCGATGCCACCGACATTCTAGCGTCGACAGCACCCGCGTTCTGTGGGCTCACTGCGGCATATACCGGACGACCAACCCAGGGTTAGCTGCGGCATATATCGGACGACCAACCCTGGGTATCCGGCTGTGCCGGGCGGCGAGCGTTCTGTGGGCTCACTGCGGCATATATCGGACGACCAACCCTGGGTATGGGGGAGGGTGGGAGGGGCGTACGCGGGAAGGGTGCCGCGAGCGGCACCCTTCGGTGTGGAGGTGGGGGGAATCGAACCCCCGTCCCGAGAAACATCAGCGCCGGCATCTCCGAGCGCAGCCAACAGCGAGCTTTCGGAACACGAGGACTCTGTCGGCAAGCACCCTCATGCCCTATCCGGGATCGTCTTTCCCCACCGGTCCCGGAACCCCGGCGGGGGCATCCCACATTGCAATGCCCCGACCTGCCGAGGTGGGTACCCAACAGGGGGACAGGAGCGTTTATCTACGCTGCCAGTGCGTAACTATCGTTTGCACTTATATATGTTCCGGCTCTTTAACGAGGACTCCGGAGACCTCGGCTCGCTTCCGGCGCCTCAACTCTCACGGTCGAAACCATGTCACCCCCGCGTAGCGGGAACGTGAGGAACACGTCCACACTCCAAGGATACAACGGCCGACGCCATTGGACACACAGATTCCACGAGAACCGGCAACCGGTAGCCTTCCGACCATGGACATCGATGAGACGCCAGAATCTGACGAGGCCACGCAGGCCGACGATCAGATCGACGCAGGCCTCTCCTCACCCACCGAGGTCAACCCCTCTGTCTCCAACGACACCGATGGCGCACGGTCCGATCCAATAGCCCAGGATGCCCAGAGCGATCCGGGCTCCCGCTCGTGGATGCGACCGACGTTGTTCGTCATCGGCTCGCTCCTGATCCTCGCCCTCGTGGCAAGCCAGACCTACCTCATCACGACGCTGGGCCAAACACGGAGCGACCTCTCCAGCCTCAAGGCTGATGTCTCCACACTCGAGGCCGAGATCGCCAACGTCGAAACTGCAGTCGGTGATGTCTCCGATGACGTCACCGGCCTCACCGAAGAGATCGACACGGTCAAGGATGCCCGGCAGCGTCTCGACGAGACCTCACCGGCCCCGACCGCCGTTGCGGGATTCCTCCCCCGGTTTGCTCCAGGCGCCCAGGACACTGCACTCGGGCTCGTGTTGCCAGAGATCACCGCGATCGAGGCGTACTCGCAAGAGACCCTCACCATCGATCCCGGCGATGGCACGAAACGGATCTGGCTGATCTGGGCTCACTGGTGCCCGTACTGTCAGGAGGAGCTGCCGATGATGTCCAACTGGTACCCACCGAACGCCGAGCAGTTCCCGAACTCCGAACTGGTCACCGTCACCACCGCAATGGACCCATCCCGCGGTAACCCGCTCGACGAGTACCTCGCCTCTGAGCAGTTCCCGTTCCCCGTCCTGCGAGACGACGATGGGAAGCTCTCTGCCCGCTTCGGTGTGTCCGCATTCCCGTTCTGGGTTGTCACGAACGGCGACGGCACGGTGCTCTTCCGAACCGCAGGCCTGCTCGGCGAGGACCAGGTCGAGCAGATGTTCAGCCAACTCGAAACATTCGACATGTAGCCGTGCATTCCCCAGGGCCACACACCGTGTGGATGAGACCCTTCACTACACTCGGGGTAGGCCGTACCCGACGCGGCCCAACGGTGAGAAACGGCGAGGTACCCGATGCAGATGGATGAGTTCGTAGATCAGGCGAGAGCGATCGTCACCGACGACCGCCTCACCTTCCATCAGCGACGCCACTACCTCGCAGCCCTCGCCGAGAGCGCCCTCCCCTACCCCGCCATCTCACAAGCCGCTGCCGAGGCATTGAACAAGGGCATCGTCTCGGACCTCTTCGAGGGACATGCGCCGTACCGGCCCCGCTACATCCTCCCGGACTACGACAGGGCGATCCGACAGGGATCCGAGCACCTCGAACTCGAACCACCGACGACCCTCGACGAGGCACTCACGTTCCTGCTGATCCTCTACACACAGGTCCCATCGATCACCGGGTACCCGGTCTTCCTTGGTGACATCGACTCGCTCCTCCTTCCCTTCGTCGAGGACGTCTCAGACGAAGACCTGCGGGAGAAGCTGCGACTGTTCTGGATGTCCCTCGATCGGATCCTCCCCGACGGGTTCGTCCACGCCAACATCGGGCCCGATGACAACAGGGTCCTTCGTGCCGTGCTCGACGTCGACCGCGAGCTCCTCCAGATCGTGCCGAACCTCTCGCTCAAGGTGGATCCCGAAGCGACATCGGACGACGTGCTCCTCGATGCCATCGAGACCGTATTCGCCACGGCCAAACCGCACTTCGTGAACCACACGATGATGGTCGAGGACCTTGGAACCGAATACGGCGTCGTGAGTTGCTACAACTCGCTCAAGAAGGGCGGCGGATCACACACGCTCGTCCGGTTGAACCTCAAAGAGGTCGCTCTCGCCCACACCGGGACGATCGACGAGTTCATCGATGAGACCCTGCCCCACTTTGCGGAACTCAACGCAGAGATCATGGCGGCACGGATCACCTACCTCGTCGAAGAAGCAGGGTTCTTCGAGCATGACTTCCTTGCACGTGAAGGCCTCGTCCGCCTCGACCGATTCTCAGCAATGTTCGGGGTGTACGGTCTCGCCGAAGCGGTGAACTTGTTGATGGAACACGCGGGAAGCAACGATCGGTACGGTGACGGCGGAGAAGCCGACGAGCTCAGCTACCGGATCATCGGTCGCCTCCGCTCCTTCGTCGATGAGCGCCCGATGCCCTACTGCGAGGGAGGTGGCGGCCGGTCCTTCCTGCACTCGCAATCGGGCATCGACTCGGACCTCGACGTGACCGCAGGCACGAGGATCCCCATCGGCACAGAGCCCGAGACGTTCCAGCACATCCAGACGGTTGCGCCGCATCATCGACACTTCGACTCGGGCGTCTCGGATATCTTCCACATCGACGACACCGTCCGGCGGAACCCTGAGGCGATGGTCGACATCATCCGTGGTGCATTCGCCACCGGGATGCGGGATTTCACCTTCAACGTCGATTCGAACGACTTCGTACGTATCACCGGCTATCTCGTGCGCAAGTCGGAACTCGCTCGGTTCTCCGAGGAGGGCGAACGCCACTCGAGCACGGTGTTCGCAGCCGGATCCGTCGAGAACTCACACGTGACACAACGGACGACCAAGCGCGTCCTCATCCATGAACACAGTCCGCGGCCTGGTCAATAACACCATCACGTTCTCCGCGGTCGACGGGCCGGGGAACCGGTTCGTCGTCTTCCTCCAGGGATGCAACTTCAACTGTGTCACCTGCCACAACCCATACACGATCACCGTGTGCACCGACTGTGGTGTCTGCGTGTCCCCGTGCCCCGAGGAGGCGTTGAGCATCCTCGATGGGCCGCTGGTGGTCGTCGACCGCGTCGCCTGTACGTCGTGTGACATCTGCATCGACGTGTGCCCCACCGACAGCACACCGCTGGCGAAATCACTCGATGTCGACGAGCTCCTGACCGAGCTCAGACCTGCTGCTCCGTTCCTGTCGGGGATCACCATCTCAGGCGGCGAGGCGACGCTTCAAGCAAAGTTCGTTCGGGCGCTGTTCGCTGCAATCAAGGCAGACCCGGAACTCGCACACCTCACGACGATGATCGACAGCAACGGCTCGGCTGGTATCGACGTGTGGGAGGGCCTGATCGACGTCATGGATGGAGCGATGATCGATCTGAAGGCCATCGACAGCGATACCCATGTGAATCTGACCGCCCGAGGGAACGACGAGGTGCTTGCATCCATCGAGTACCTGGCGTCGAAGGGCAAGCTCGAGGAGGTC
>CAYLVM010000013.1:0-33298 GCA_964387145.1 uncultured Acidimicrobiaceae bacterium | reverse complement strand
ACGCATACTCCTTCGGATGCATCCCGAGAGCCAAGCAGCGCCAACTCGACCACATCGATGCGGGCACGCGCGTCCTCTACATCGGGGTCGTCCCGGGGAGCGATGCCCTTACCGCCGGCGAGACCGGGAAGCTCCGATGCCGAGTGCTCGGTCGAGCCCCGGCCTTCGAACGGCCGTGGAGGGACGGTCCGGCTCTCTTCGAGAGCATCGCTGGTGTGAGGGCGCAGATCGAACGCCATTGTTGGAATCTCGCGTTACGGTCCACGGTCGAAGTGGCCTGACGGTGTAGTGTCGTGAGACCAACATCGATGGTGATCGAGGTGGACGGGTCATGACGAACGATACGGAAGGCCACGCGAGTGGTACAGATGTCGTAACCGAGCGCGAGCAAGTACTCCAACTGGTGAAGGCCCAGATGGATCTGGCGATCGCAGGAGGGCTGATGCGGCTCCATGTCGAGGAGCAGGCCTCGACCGGTGAGTCGATCACGATCGACGGTCGAGAGCTGGTCAACTTCGGTTCATGCGCCTACCTCGGCCTCAACGTCGACGATCGTCTCAAGGCGGGAGCGATCGCTGCCATCGAGCGATTCGGTCCCGTGTTCTCGTCCTCGACCGCGTACACGTCGATCGATCTCTACACAACCCTCCAGGCGAAGCTCCAACGTATCTTCGGAGGGAAGATCCTCATCCCGACCACCACGACCCTCGGGCATCTGTCGGTACTTCCGGTGCTCGTGAGTCCTGGTGACCTGGTTCTCCTCGATCACCAGGTCCACGCCTCGGTGCAGCTCACAGCGCACGCCCTGCGGGGGCTCGGTGCTCACGTCCGACACCTCCCGCACAACGACGTCCATGGGCTCAACTCCGTCCTCGCCGAGTTCGCGAGCAAGCATCACAAGGTCTGGTACCTCGCCGATGGGATCTACTCCATGTACGGAGACACGGCACCGGTCGCCGACATCATGGGGCTTCTCGACGTCTACCCGAACCTCTTCGTCTACTTCGACGATGCGCACGGGGTCGGGTGGCGTGGTGAGCACGGCAGGGGACACGTCCTTTCGCAGGTTCCCCACCACGAGCGGATGATCCTCATCGGGTCGCTCGCCAAGTCGTGGGGAGCGGGCGGGTCGGTTCTGGTACTCCCCGACGGGGAGATGGCCGAACAGGTGCTCCTCGTGGGTGCCACGTTCACGTTCTCGGGACCTCTCCACCCGGCCGAACTGGGTGCCGCCGTCGCGGCGGCAGAGATCCATCTCTCCCCCGAGAGGGATGAGCGGGAACAGCGACTCGTGGCGGGTATCGACTATGTGCGCGGTCGCCTCGTCGAGGCCCAGTTGCCCGCGATGTCCCTCGAGAGGACCCCGATCTGGTTCGTTCGCGTGGGAACACCGCAGAACGCCGTTGAACTGGCGCGCCGTTTGATGGCCGATGGCTTCTACCCGAACGTGTCGGGGTTCCCTGCGGTCCCGTGGGGGATGGATGGCATCCGCTTCACGAACACGCTCTACCAGGACCCCGAACACCTCGAGGGTTTCATGGACGCTCTCGCCCGCCATGTTCCCGATCTGGTCGTGCCGCTCGACACCGACGTCGATCTGCGCTGAACTCCTTCAACTCTGAGCCATCGTTGCCGATAACGATGCAATGACCTCTGACACCTTCGTCGCGCCACCGGCCGAGCGAACCGAACCCCGGTTCGGATCCGGTGCGATCGCGATGTTCGTTTTCCTAGCGATCAGTGCGGCGATAACGATCGTCGCCAACACGGAGGTTGCCGACGCCGTTGGGTTCACCGCGGTGCTCATCGGAACCGTGGCCTCAGGGTGGCTGTACCTGCAGCGCAGCCGTCACTTGACCGGACGCGAACGGCTCGGGTGGTCGATGATCGGGGCGGGCCTGCTCATCGTGGCGGTCGGGATCGTGAGCATGGCGGTGCGGTTCTTCGTCGTGGGCGATGCGCCTGCTTTCGGGTGGACTGACCTGTTCTTCTTCACGACCTACGTCCTGGCCATCGCAGCGGTCTGGGTGCTGCCGCAAACAGACGGATCAGGTCTTCAGCGTACGAGGATGGTGATCGATGGCTTGATCGGTGCGATATTCTTCGGCGCTCTCCTGCTGAACTACGTGGTGTCACCGCTGGCGGCGAATCTTGCGTCTGCATCCATCACCACGAGGACGATCGGGATGGTGTACCCGTTTCTCGACCTGCTGGTCCTCACGATCGTCATGCTCGTCCTGTTGCGCCGTTCTGCTCACCGGTTCGATTCGCGCCTTGCGCTCTTCTCCGTGGGCATCGCGGCACAGGTTCTCGCCGATGTGATGTACGTCGTGTCGGCACAGTCCGGTTCCTTCGAAGACGCTTCTCCACCCTATGCGATCAACCTGTTCGGTATCGGGGCGTTCTTCGCATCGGCGTACCTGCTCCGCTCCGCTCCAACACCACGAGAGTACGCCGAGCGCACCGCCCCGCTGTGGACGGTGATCGCCCCGTACGCGCCTGCCGTTGGATTGCTTGCCCTGTTCATCGTGGACTCGATCGTGTCGGAAAGTGTGGACTACATTCTCCTCACCGGCACGATCTTCGTGGGTCTGCTCGTCATCGCAAGACAGGGTGTCGCGATCGCCGAGAACCGGGCACACATCGAACAGCAACGCAACGCCCTCGTCTCGACGATCTCTCATGAGCTGAGAACACCGCTCACCGCGATCGCGGGCTTTGTCGACATCATCAGGGAGGCCGATGACTCGATCGACGACGACGAGCGGCACGAGATGCTCGACATCGTCCATCAACAGACCGACTACATGTCGCGCATCGTGTCGGACCTCATCATGCTTGCTCGCGGCACGGGTAGTGAGATCAATCTGATGGTGAGAGAGGTGATGATGATCGATCTCGTGACGTCTGCTGTCCACGCCTCGGGTGTAGCCCCGCAGTCCGTCACGGTCGACTGTCCCCCCGACCTCATCGGGTTCGTCGACCCCGGGCGTCTCCAACAGGTGCTGGTGAACCTGCTCACGAACGCCGCGCGGTACGGGGGGCCACACCGACTCGTTCGCGTTTCGGCGAAGGGATCGGGTCTCATCCTCGAGGTCCACGACGATGGAACGGGGATCCCTCGACGGTATGAAGTGAGGGTCTGGGAGCGGTTCGAGCGCGGGCCGAACCGTCTCAACGCAGCGATCCCGGGATCCGGCATCGGTCTTGCCATCGTTCAAGCGATAGCGAGTGCCCACGGCGGGACCGCATCGTATCGAACGTCTGAGAAACTCGGTGGAGCGTGCTTCGCCGTGACGCTCCCGGCCCGCGGCGCTGTTGCGGAGGCACAACAGAGACAGGCCTCACACTTCTCCGAGGCGGTACGAATCCGTCCCGTCGCCTGAGCGCCGTATACGGTGTTCCGTGGATAGTTGAGAACCCGGACCCATCGTTCACCGTATCTACGACGACCGCTACTATCCTTAATGCTGCAGTAAGGAATTATGTAATGTCAGTGGAAACTCCTTCCCGCCGCCGATGGTGGCAGTACAAGAGGACGTGGTTCGTCGGAGTGCCGGCTCTCGTGATCCTCGGGGTGGTCGGGCTGTACGTCTGGGGAACCTCCCAGCCCAAGCCTCAGGGGTTCGCCCCGACGGCTACTGTCGAGGCTGCTGCGCCGATCCAAGATGGAGATGTTGTCGAGGAAGTGACGCCACAGGCCAAGACGCCCTCTCCACCCCAGACGGTCACCACCGAAGACCCAGAAGTGGTGCCCGACGTTGCTCCGGTCGTCGACTCCACCCGGTACACGGTCGACGCTCGCTCCAAGCAGGAGTGGGTGCTGTTCGACTTCAACTCGGGTGAGGTGGTCGACGGGGACTTCACCGGCACGACGTGGGACATCGCTCTGCAACGTACGAAGCTGCTCACGAACTCGGGCGTCACGAATCCGTCGGGTCCTGGTGGTGCGTACGACCTCGGCGAAGTGCTGCTCGCGGACGCGGTTCCGCCAGATGCAGCCGAGTTCTCCGTGGACGTCCTCGGGGGTGAGGACGAGGATGAGCCGGAGAACCCTGCGATCGGTGGTTGGTACAACTACCAGTTCATCAAGCACGTCATCAGCGTAAAGCCCAACACGTACCTCGTACGCACGGGGGAGGGTCTCGATGCCCTCGTTCAGTTCGACTCGTACTACTGCGAGGATGAGGAACCTGCGTGCGTCACCTTCAGCTATCGCATGGTCTCGAGGGTCGAATCGGGAGTACCCATCGACTGACCGAAACCGCAACGGTCGCGACGATCGGTCTCGATCTTTGTCCCGTTGACAGCCCTTGTGGGGACTGCCTACAATGAAACCGACCGGTCAGTCGGTCGGTGAATGGAATGATGCAGAACACCACAACATTGCCAACGAGATCCGAGGCCACAGCTGCCAGGATCATCGCCGCAGCGAGGAAGCTCTTCGTTGCGAGCAACTACGCCGACGTCACCACGGACATGATCGCTACCGCCGCTGAAGTGACCAAGGGCGGTCTCTACCACCACTTCCCGAGCAAGGAACAGCTCTACATCACGATGATGCTCGACGACCTCGAGCGGAAACGCATCCTGTTCGACCAGGCCGTGGCGTCCGAGGGCACCTGCCGGGACCGCCTCGAACGGCTCACGAGGGACTTCCTCGAGCTGTCCTACGAAGAGCGCGAGCTCACCCGACTCGTACGGCGTGACATCAATGTGTTCGGCGGTGAGGAGCGGGACCACCTCGTGCGTGCCTACCAACGAGCGTTGCCCGAGCGGGTCGAAGAGATCATCGAGTGCGGCATCCGCGACGGCGAGCTCGCCCCGGGAGATGCCCGGATCCTCTCATGGTCGTTCGTTGCCCTGGTGGAGGTGGTGATCGGTGACTACGCCGACCACGTCTATGGAACCACGGAGGCCCGACTCGGCCACGTGGTAGATCTGTTTTTCGATGGTGCAGCAACTCGACCCACGGGAGGGACGAAATGACAATGACGGCCACGAGGACGTTCGACGAGTGGAGGAACAAGTCGCTCGACGACGCCCTGCTCGAGTGTCGGGACATGGTCGAGTCTCCGGACTTCGAGACCGTGCAACGCTGGCGAGACGCTGGAGGCAAGGTTGCAGGGCACTTCCAGGTCTACTTCCCCGAGGAGATCATCCACGCCGCAGGCATGCTCCCGTTCAAGGTCCGCGGCGCCCCCATGGAGCCGAACCAGGCCGACTCACACTTCGGGTCGTACCTGTGCTCGATCCTCAAGACGTCGCTCGAGATGGCATTGTCGAACTCGGTCGAGATGGAACTGTTCATCTCACATCCGATCTGTGATGCTGCTCGCAACCTTGCCGCGATCTGGGGCCGTAACGTCGACTACCCGAGTCAGATCCTCTACCTCCCACAGAACCCGAACTCGTCGGGGAGCGTCGAGTACCTCCGCCACGAGTACGACCGCATCCGCCGGATCACCGAAGAGGTCTCCGGGACAGAGATCACCGACGAGGCCCTGCGCAACTCGATCGAGGTCTTCAACGAGAACCGTCGGCTCCTGCGTGAGCTCTACGACATCAAGCGGGAGACGCCGTGGCTCATTGCAGCCGAGGACGCCTACGCGCTCGTCACCCTTGCAGGGATGATCCCCCGCGAGGAGCACAACGAGCTCCTGTCGACGTTGCTTCCTTTGATCAAGGAACGCACGATCAAGCCGGAGGATCGGATCCGGGTCGTCTTCGAGGGAGGTTTCTGTGAACAGCCCCCCTTCGACCTCATCCGGATGCTCGGACGTACCGTGTACGTTGTCGATGACGACTTCATGATCGGGCTGCGTTGGCTCACTGCGGACGTTGCTACCGACGATGACCCCCTCGAGAACCTTGCGCACTCCTACATCGAACACTCGTCGTACAGCGCCGTCCAGCACGACACACGCAAGCCGAAGGAGGACATGCTCCTCGCCCGCATTCGTGAGTCGAGGGCCGACGCAGCGATCCTCGCTGCAGCCAAGATGTGTGAGCCGGGTCTCGAGGAACAGGTCACCTATACACACGCACTCGACGATGAGGGCATCTCGTACTTCCTCAGCGAGTTCGAGGAGAACATGAGCTCCTTCGACCAGCTCGAACTGCAAGTCGCCACGTTCGTCGAGCACCTGCTCTTCGCATGACAGACATCACGACCCCCGGGAGGTGCACATGACCACACTCGACATCACAGAGGACATCGTCGGACGCGGAACACGGGAGGGTGCAGCCCTGTTCAGAGACTGGTTCACCGAACTCGACCACACCGCCAACACGGGAGGCCAGTCGGCGTACGTGTTCGTCATGGGAAGCATCAACGAGATCCTCAAGTCCTTCGACCTCCCGGTCGTCTTCCCAGAGATCAACTCCCTCCAGACTGCTGTGCGCCACGTTGCCCACGAGTACCTCGAGGTTGCAGAGAGTTACGGATACTCACCGGACATCTGCGGGTACGTCAAGGCCGACGTCGGGACACAGCTCCAGGGTGGTCAGCACCCTATGGCGAAGATCCCACCGCCGAGCCTGACGGTGCTCACCAACGCATGCAACACCTACATCAAGTGGGCCGAGATCTGGGAACGCATGTACAAGACGCCGGTGTTCACGATCGACATCCCCGGCACGCGCCAGGACGGATGCCAGACATGGCCGGGGAGTTCCGACTTCGAGGCCGATCGCAAGTACATCGAGGTCCAGCTCCGTGAGCTGATCACCGTGTGCGAGGAAGTGACGGGCAAGAAGTTCGATATCGACAAGTTCCGTGAGGTCCTCACCCACGCCAACACGATGAGCCGCTCCTGGAAGCGGATCCTCGAGCTCAACAACTCGAAGCCGTCGTTGTTCAACGCACTCACCGATGGCACCATCTTCCTTGGTGTCGCCAACGGGTTCCGGGGCACCGAGGAGGGGGCCAGGTACTTCGAGCGGCTCGTCGAGGAGATGGAGTACAAGGCCGCTCACGGTATCGGCCAGACCGTTGAGGAGAAGTACCGCCTGCTGTTCGTCGGTGTTCCCTGCTATCCGATCTTTCGGCGGTTCAACGAACTGTTCACCGACTGGGGTGGGACGTTCGTCAACTCGACGTACCTCTGGTTCGCTTCTGGGGGGACCAACCGCGGGTTCGAGTACGACCTCGCCGATCCGATCGCGAGCCTCGCCGAGGGGACGCTCATCTCGGTACGCGATGCAATGGACTCGATGTTCCACCAGAACGTGGCCCTCAAAGACATGGCGGAGGAGTTCGACGTCGACGGGATCATCTACCACCCGATCAAGAGCTGTCGGACGGTCTCAACGGGTCTTGCCGACAGCCGCAAGCACATGACAGAGGAGCTCGGCATTCCGAGCCTGTTCATCGAGTCGGACATGATGGATCGCCGTGTCGTTTCAGAAGCACAGATGAAGAATCGGATCGACGCCTTCTTCGAAGGCCTGGAGTCCCGCCAGAAACATGTCGCCACCGGCGAGAAAGGATGAGGTGATCGCAGTGGCCTACGCAGCGGGAGTCGATGTCGGCTCCACCCAAACGAAAGCAGTCATCGTCGACGAGGAAGGTGTCATCGTTGGAAGGTCGTTGATCGACACCGGTGCCAACGTCATCCAGGCCGCCGAGCAGGCGTTCCTCAAGTCGCTTCAGGAACACAACCTGGATGAGGAAGAGATCGAGTACGTCGTCGGCACCGGTTACGGGCGGTACCGCGTGACGTTCGGCAACACGCAGGTCACCGAGATCAGCTGCCACGGCAGGGGTGCGGTACATCTGTTCCCCAACACGCGGACCGTCGTCGACATGGGCGGCCAGGACACGAAGGCCATCTCGGTCAGTGCCGACGGCGAGATCGTCGATTTCTGTATGAACGACAAGTGCGCAGCAGGTACAGGCCGCTTTCTCGGCGCCGCTGCCGCAGCACTCGATATCCCGCTCGACGACCTCGGTGCGGTGTCGCTCAAGAGCACGAAGCCCATCAAGATCTCTACGACGTGCACCGTGTTCGCCGAATCAGAGGTCCTCGCCTGGCTTGGTAAGGGGAAGAAGATCGAGGACATCCTGTGGGGCGTTCACAAGTCGATCGCCTCACGCTCAGCAGGGCTCATGCGCCGTGTCGGGATCAACGACGAGATCACCTTCACCGGTGGCGTCTCACGCAACATTGGCATGGTCAAGGCCCTCGAGGAGCGACTCGAGAAACCCCTCAACATCAGCGAGGACTGCCACTACATGGGTGCCCTCGGTGCAGCGCTGTTCGCCCTCGACCACGTCATGGCAGGCAGAACGCCGGTCACGACCGCAGCGGAGGTGACATCGTGATCATCACAGCAGGCGTCGACATCGGGTCGACCTACTCGAAGGCGATGATCCAGACCGAAGAGGGCAAGATCATCGGTCGGGCGATGCGCCCGACCGGGTTCCGCCTCACAGAAGTCGCCCACACGGTCTACGACGAGGCACTCGCGGATGCAGGCCTGTCGGCCGACGACATAGCGTATGTGATCGCCACCGGCCCCGGTCGCCACCAGGTGGACTTCAAGGATCTGCAGGTGACGGACCTGACGGCAAGCGCAAGGGGTGCTTCCTTCCTGTTCCCCGGTACCCGATCGATCCTCGACATCGGCGGACAGACGATGAAGGTGAGCCGTATCGACGAGCGAGCCAAGGTGCTCTCGTTCCGCCTCAACGACAAGTGTGCTGCCGGTACCGGAGCGTTCCTCGAAAAGACCGCCCGGTACATGGGGTACAGCGTCGAGGAGATCTCCGTGCTGATGTCGACGTCGAAGCAACCCGTCCCGATCTCTGGTGTGTGTGCCGTGTTCGCCGAGTCCGAGGTGATCAACCATCTCTCGCTCGGTACGGCGCCTGCAGACATCATGCAGGGAGCCATCGAGTCCCTCACCGGACGCTCCGTGCAGCTGATGAAGCGGGTCAGGGCCGAACCCGAGTACACGCTCATCGGAGGGATCCTGCGGTTCGAAACCATGGGAAAGACGGTCAGCGACCTCCTCGAGGCAGAGGTCAACGTGCCCGATCCCGACATGGTCCAGTACGTGCTTGCTCTTGGATGCGCGATCCTCGGGCGACGCAGACTCGAGAAGCTGGCAGAGGCCGACGGTGTCCCAGCGGAGGCGGTGACCGTGTGAACCCGACCGGTGGCTCAGAGCCGATCTACTGCTCGACGGGGGTTCAGGTGCTCAAGGCACCCACCCTCGAAGCTGAGGGGTGGGAGCAGCGCACCGTTACGGATCCCGAACGTATCACCGAACTCGAGGATCTCTACACGAGCCTCGGGTTCGACACGACGACGACGCCGCTCGACCCCGATAGCTTCGGAGATGCCTGCACGACGTGTGCAGTGACAGCGTGTTCGGCATATGTGGCTATCTTCACGCGCAAGAAGGACGCACAGACGACGGTGTGAGGGCCTCGTTGCCTCAGGCGTTCTTCCACTCCGGTGGGCGCTTCTCGAGGAACGCTTCGATCCCCTCGACGCCGTCGTGCGCTGGGAGGAGCTCTTCGAGGTAGATTCGCTCGGCATCTTGGAGGCGACGCTCGAGCTCGGCTCGACCCGGCTCCCTGACGGCCTTCGTGGCGAGCCTGAGCGAGAGTGCAGATCTCTCGACGAAGTGCTTCTCCACGAATCCGGTCATCGTCTCGTTGAGTTCACCCGGTGGAGCGATCACATTGACGATGCCGATCCTCTGTGCCTCGCCCGCGGAGAAGCTCCGGCCCGTGAGGAGAACGTCCTCGGCTGCCCGGCCTGCAAGGAGTGCCGTTGCGGCAGGGGGAAGGACCCCGAGTTGTATCTCAGGACTTGCAAGTGTCGCGGATTCCTCGGCGATGACGATGCCGCACGCAAGCACGAGTTCGAGCCCGCCACCGAGGCAGCTTCCCTGAACTCCGGCAATGGTGGGGAAGGGGAACCCGATCAGGTCTCGAATGACGCCACCGAGGGCAGCGAGCATGGCCGGTGCCGTCTCGCGGAGGTGCTCTTCGACACTTGCACCGAACGAGAAGTGCTTCCCCGCTCCCAACAGGACGAGAACCTTCCCCCCGGTGGATGCCGCTGCATCCGCAATGGCGGGCCGGAGTTGTTCGCACAGAGCGATGTCGATGACGTTGCCCGGCGGCTTGTCGAGCGTGATGGTGTGGACGGCCCCGTCGTGGGTGACGTCGTATCGGATCCAGGTGTCGTTCATGCGTCTGTGGTGTACTGGGGTGAGATGGCCTCGATGAGCTCATCCCCCCACGTCTCGCCTGCAGCGAGGCGACGACGGAGCTCGATGTAGTCGACCTCTCTGCCAACCTCTCTCGATCCGCGATGGAACGCCTGGAAGCCGGCCTTGGCCTCCGTCATCATGTTCAGCGACAGCCAGGCCCGGTTGCTCTCTTTGTTGGCATCCCAGTGCTCGAGCTTCTTCTTGCGCACGGACTCGACCGTCTTGGTCGTGCAGTCGGGCATGGTGTAGAGGATCTTGGTCACCATTGCGTCGATGCCTGCGTCGAGGAGAGAGAAGTCGATCGTTCCCGACCTCAGGAGCTCCTTGCCTGCAGCGAGCTCGTCACCCTCCTTCGACTTCCCGTGGACGATCTTGCCCCACGCATCGAGGTAGCGGTCGGTGACGACGAGCGGGTTGGGGACGAACTCACCGTCGACCTTGAGTACGGGGAAGATGTCGTTGATGAGTCCGAGCCGGAGAGCCTCGTGGGCGCTCCACGGGTCACAGAGCACACAACTCGCCATGGCGTTTCCCCATCCAACGTAGAGGTGGAGGAAGTCCGTCGAGCCACCGTCGGGCGCAGAACCGTGCTTGGGACCGGCTTGGCCGAACCGGGCGAGGTCCGAGGCGACGGAGAAGTCGCACGCCATCCCGATCTCTTGGCCACCGCCGATTCGCATCCCGTTGACACGGTTGATGACCGGCTTGTCGCACATCAAGATCGCACTGACCATGTCATTGAACAGGCGCATGTACTGGCGGTACTCGCCGGGCCGCCCCGCGTAGTACTCGGAGTACTCCTCGGTGTTGCCACCGGTGCAGAACGCACGATCTCCCGTGCCGGTGAACACGACGGCCACCGCAGCGCGGTCGACCGACGCGCGCCGGAACGCAAGAATGACTTCCTTCACCGACTCGGTCGTGTAGGAGTTGAGTTGCTTGGGGTTGTCGAGGGTGATCCACACGGCATGGAGGCCGTCGACGGCCTCGCCGGCAGCGTCGAGGACTGGTCGCTTCTCATAGAGGATCTCGTTGAACTCGCGCTCGGGTGCCAGATCGTGGTTTACGAACTCCATGTGTCTCTACCTTTCAAGGGATGAGGATCGTACGTCTTGGGTCACTTCCGCCGTGTGCTGCTTCGAGCACCTGGGGGAGGTCGGCCATTGGAACCTTGCGGGTGAACGGCAAGAGTGCAACCTTGCCGGACGTCACGAGTTCGATAGCCTCCGGATAGCGTTGAGGGGGGCATCCCCAACTCCCGAAGGCGGCCGCATCGAACGCCATCAGGTTCGACAACCTGATCGTCACCTTCTCCATCGTGAAACCGACGATCGCAAGCGTGCCGGCGGAGCCGAGGAGGCTGTACGCCGTCTCCTGGCCTTGCGGGGTACCGGAACACTCGAAGATCTTCCATCCGGTGTTGCCTGCGCCGTGAGATGCTGCGTGGTCGCGGACGGCGCCACGGATCGCCCGGGTGTCGAGCCCGCGCACGTTGAGCGTGCCTGCGGCTCCGTGGTCGAGAAGGGGGGTCAGATGGGCGTCGTCGATGTCGAGCGCGATGACGATCGCACCGCTCGCTGCTGCCACCTGAACGGCGTATCCGCCGACGCCCCCGGTGCCGACCACGACGACGAAGTCGCCCTCGGTGACGTTCGCTCGCCTGACGGCCTGGAGAGGGGTGGTGACCGCATCGGCGATCACACACATGTCGGCGAGCTCGTAGCCGTCGGGAAGGGCCGGGACCGCAGCGAGTCCACGTGCGGGGAGCGTGACGTGGGTGGCGAAGCCGCCATCGATGTCATTGCCGGGCATCAGCTGGCTGGTGCACACGTTGCCCCGCCCGGCACGGCACATCGCGCACTCCTGACACGGGATCACGGCAGGCACGAGGACCTCTGCACCGATCCAGTGTTCTTCACCTGGCCCGGCAGCGACGACCGTACCTGCAATCTCATGGCCGAGGATGATCGGGAGACCCGCCTTCGTGGGAACATCACCGTCGAGAAAGCCGAGGTCGGTGTGGCAGAGGCCGCATCCTGCGATCTCGATGAGCACCTCTCCAGCATCGGGTTCTCGTGCAGCATCATCGATGCGCTCGAGGGGTTGGCCGACCTCGACCATGCGCCACGAGTACCTCTGGCTACTGGGCTCCATCAGGGCTCCTCTCTTGGTCGTCCGACGCAACGACGTTGCGAACGAAGGCGGTTCCTTCAGCGATGCGCCGGGCAGTGCGATGGTAGACGGCCTCATCTACCCGAAACGAGCCGCCGTCATCGCTCACCCTGGCGCGCACGGGCATGACTCCACTCGTGTGGCCGATTGCCAGGTCGTACGACTCCGATGATCGTCTCGCAACGTCGTGGACGGTGGTTCCCGGGATTCGCGCAGCGACGCCGGTGCAGGCGGCAAGTGTGCCGGGGTACGCCTTGTGCAGTACCGGGGGTCTCCCCCCAACGACCCTCGCGAGGAGGTCGATGTCGTCGGCCTCGATCGTCTCCCCGGTCGCAAAGCTCGTGTAACTGGCGGGGGCCGAGACGATCGCCGGAACCGGTGTGAGGCCATCGGTCGCCATGCCGAGAAGCACAGCAGCGGCCTCCTTGACCGACATGACCGCCTCGAGATGCTCCTGGGTGAACTCACCCGGCCCTTCGGTCCCTGTCATGCCGACGGCGGACGCGGGGAAGAAGACGGTGAGGTTGGCAAGATCGACGATCGTCGCCGAAACCGTCCCGATCGACGTATCGAGCTGGTCGACCACGTTGCCGGTCGGCAGCAGTGATCCCGTGATGCCTCCTGCTGTCTGGCTGAAGTCGAGTGCGATGGGTGCTCCCGATCCAGGGACACCGTGAACGACGTAGTCGCCCTCGATAGCGGCAGCTCCGTCGAGGATGGGTACCTCGGCACGCAGGATCCTCCCGGTGTTCGTGTTGTGGATCCGCACGATCGTCACCGGCTCCACGACGGCGACCAACCCCTCATCGACGGCGTACGCACCAACCGCCGCCGAGATGTTGCCGCAGTTGATGTCGTAGTCGACCTTCGGCTCCGATATGGACACCTGAGCGAACGTGTAGTCGAGGTCCGCATCCGGGCGGCTCGGCGGATCGATGATCGCAAGCTTGGAGGTGAGCAGGTCCGCCCCACCGAGGCCGTCGATCTGTCGCGGATCCGGGCTCCCGAACAGGGCGAGAATCATCGCATCACGTGCGGGACCCTCGGCGGGGAGAGACCCGCCGTCGAGGAACACGGCCTTGCTCGTCCCGCCGCGCATCAGGATGAACGGCAGGCGTCGTTGAAGCGAAGGCGTTGGTGTCACCGAACCAGGATCTGAACCGTGCACGCGGCCCCTTCGATACCGACGGCCTTACCTCCGCGACAGTGCGCAACGCCGATCCGTGCTCCTTCGATCTGACGTACGCCGGCTTCCCCGCGAAGCTGGCGTACCAGTTCGACGACCTGTGCAACGCCTGTTCCACCGAGAGGGTGTCCCTTTCCGATCAGCCCGCCGCTGGGGTTGATCGGGAGGCGTCCACCGATGTTGGCCTCACCGCGTTCGACCGCCCACGGGTAGGACCCTTGTTCGAACAGCCCGAGACCCTCGACGCGGAGGACCTCCGCGATCGAGAAGCAGTCGTGCACCTCGGCGAAGTCAACGTCTTCGGGACCGATCCCGGCCTTCTCATACGCCTCCTTGGCGGTTGCCCAGGTCAGTGGCTCGTAGGTCATCGACGTCGGCTCGACGTCGACCGATCCCGAGCGCAGGGTCGAGGCTGCAAGGCGGATCGACCGTCCGTTGCCATACTGCTTCATGGCCTTGTCGCTCATGAGGATCACCGCTGCCGATCCGTCGGTGACGGGGGAGCAGTCGTGCAACCGCAACGGGTCCGCGATCGGACGCGACTCGAGTACGTCCTCAACGGTGATCTCCTTGCGGAAGTGTGCGAGCGGGTTCTGCGCCGCGTTCGCCTTGTTCTTGACGGGGATCAGTGCAAGCTGCTCCCGCGTCATGCCGTAGTCCTCCATGTAGCGTCGTGCCCGCATGGCGTAGACACCGGGCATGGTCGCTCCAACGGCGGCCTCGGGGTCGCTTGGATCGGGAGTGAGGGCCCCTGAGAACTTGCTCGTGAGATGCTCGGTTCCGATGGCGACGACGACGTCGTTTTCTCCGGCACGGATGGCGAGGGATGCCTCCCTGATCGCCGTTGCGCCGCTCGAGCATGCGTTCTCGACGTTCGAGAGGGGGAGTCCGGCGAGGCCAACCTGTGCCAGGATCCTCTGGCCGGTGACCATGCCCTGGAAGACGTGGCCGACGTATGCGGATTCGACGAGTCTGGGATCGATCCCGGCGTCGGCGATCGACTCGAGGAACGCTGCGGCCCCCAGATCGGTCGCGTCGCTGTCGGGGTGTTTCCCGAACCGGGTCATCCCTACGCCAACAACATGCACATCAGTCATTACTTCGCCTCCACAGGTCGGTACCGGTAGCCGGTCAGTGGGTTCCCGTCGTCGTCGGTACCGAACGGCTCGATCGACAGGACCATCGGCATACCGATCGTGATGTCGTCTGGTTCGATCCCGGCGATCTGTCCCATGATGCGAACCCCTTCGGGGAAGTCGACGTACCCGAGTATGTACGGTACTTCGAACGCAGGTATCGATTGATGCACCACCGTGAAGGTGTACAAGATGCCTTCCGTCGAGAACTTGATCGTCTCGAGATCCTGACTCAGACACCCCGCGCAGGCCGCGCGCACGGGAAAGAAGTGGGCCCCGCAGTCCCGACATCGACTCCCGAGCAGGTTCCCGGTTCCGTCGGGGTGAACCTCGAGTTCACCCGGGCGGAACGACACTCCAACGCCAGATCCAGACAATGGTCCTCCTTCGATGGGTCGGCGGTTGGCAACGAGCGCGCAACCGTCCGGCCGTTCGGTCGACTGACACGAGTGTCCTCCCCGACCGCACTCTGCGTCAATGGGCTAGCGGCTCTATTTGTATGATGCAACAGCCTCACCGAAGCGCCGGGGGACGGAGTGACCGTGCTCAGGGATCGACGATCGGCCCTCCATCTGATTCATTCGCATCATGGAAATGACACAGGAGGCGGATTGCCACGAGCTCTCCACGCTGGGAGTCTGATACCGAGCCAACCGAACGGCCGGACGGCTGACGTTCCCAGGAGGCGATGACGTGACAGACGTGACACCAGGAGCCACGAACCGTACGAAGGAGCAGGAACTCCTCTACGACTGGAACGTGATCGGAGAAGGTGAGATCGCGCAGCCGCGCACCGTCGAGATCGACGACGAGACCCTCCGTGACGGCCTACAAAGCCCTTCGATCCGACACCCCAGCCTCGATGAGAAGCTCGAGATCCTCCACGCGATGGCCCCGCTGGGCATCCACGCTGCCGACATCGGGTACCCCGGAGCCGACCCGGTCGTCCTCGACCACGTCGTTGCGCTCGCAGAAGAGATCCAGCGTGAAGGGTTCGCCATCGAACCGAACTGTGCCGGACGCACACATGCTTCAGACCTCCTTCCGATCGCCGAGGCGCAGCAGCGATCCGGGGTTGCCATCGAGGCGTCCCTGTTCCTCGGTTCGAGCCCGATCCGTCAGTTCGTCGAGGGCTGGGACGTCGAGTTCCTCGTCAAGACCACGCACGACGCCGTCTCGCTCGCTCGCAAAGAGGGTCTCGAGGTGATGTACGTCACCGAGGACACGACCCGTTCCCGCCCCGAGGTACTTCGCCGGGTGTACAGGACGGCCATCGAAGCAGGTGCCAGGCGGATCTGCTTGTCGGACACCGTGGGCCACGCCACCCCGTGGGGAGTGCGTGCTCTCGTGAAACTCGCCACAGAGATCGTTGCTGAGAGTGGCGAAGACGTCAAGATCGATTGGCACGGGCACCGCGACCGGAACCTCTCGGTCATCAACTCCCTCGCCGCGCTCTCCGCAGGCGCTCACCGGGTTCACGGATGCGCCCTCGGTATCGGTGAACGTGTCGGCAATACGCCGATGGAGACCCTGCTCGTCAACCTGAAGCTCCTCGGATGGCTCGACGCCGACCTCACCGGGCTTCCTGCATACTGCGACGTCGTGTCGCGGGCCACCGACACGACGATTCCGAACAACTGCCCGGGCATCGGCAAGGATGCCTTCGAGACCAGCACGGGCGTACACGCCGCAGCGGTGCTCAAGGCGATCCGGACCGGAGACACGTGGTTGGCTAACCGCATCTACTCCGGGGTGCCGGCCGATGACCTCGGCCGGGAGCAGGAGATCACCGTTGGCCCCATGAGCGGTAAGGCCAACGCGGTTGCATGGCTGATGAAGCGGGGGTACGACCCCGACGACGTGACGGTGGACAAGATCCTGGCGACCGCCAAGACCGCCGATCACGTTCTGCGGGAGGACGAGATCCTCGGCCTGCTGAGCACCTCGGACGCATCATGATCGTCACTGCTGCACCGAAGCGAGAGGTTGGGTCCTCCATCCTGTTGTCGGGGAATGAAGCTATAGCCCAGGGCGCCGTCGAAGCCGGCGTCCTCGTCGCCGTCGGGTATCCGGGGACGCCGAGTACCGAGATTCTCGAGTCGATCGCCGACCGGTCCGACATCGACGTTCGCTGGGCACCGAACGAGAAGGTCGCTCTCGATGTCGCCCTCGGAGCGTCTCTCGGAGGCGTACGTTCGATGGCGACGATGAAGCACGTCGGACTCAACGTCGCCGCCGACACGTTCATGACCACGGCCTACACGGGGGTCGGTGCCGGCCTCGTCATCGTGGTCGCCGACGACCCCGGCATGCACAGCTCCCAGAACGAGCAGGACACCCGCGCCTACGCACGGATGGGGTGCGTCCCGCTGCTCGAGCCAACCAACAGCGCAGAGGCCAAGGCGTACACAGCGCTCGCCTTCGAGATCTCCGAGCAGTTCGACACCCCCGTCCTTCTCCGTACGACGACCCGCACCTCCCACAACAGGGGACTCGTCGAGCTCGCTCCAAGGGTGGAGCATTCGACGATCGGGTTCACCCCCGACCCCACGAAGTACGTCATGATCCCCGGCCATGCTCGCAGACGCCGCCCCGTCGTTCTCGAGCGCCTCGCACAGATGTCGCAGTACGCAGAGGAGAGTCCGCTGACCGAGGAGTTCGGTACCGGGACCGACTTCGGCGTCGTCACGTCGGGGATCTCGCACCACTACGTTCGCGAGGTCATCCCCGATGCCAGGATCCTCAAGCTCGGCATGAGCTACCCGCTTCCGATCGAACGCATCCGCGAGTTCGCAGAGACGGTCGATCGTCTCTTCGTGGTCGAGGAACTCGACCCCCACGTGGAGAACGACCTCCTGGCTGCCGGGATCGCGGTCGAAGGAAAGTCCTTCTTCCCCCAGGCAGGGGAGCTGAACCCCGACATCGTACGCGCAGGCTTCGCCAAGGCGGGGATCGTCGAGGAGGGGATCTCGATCGTACCGGCGCCGACCACCGTCACCAGGCCACCGCTGATGTGCCCCGGCTGCCCTCACACTCCTCCGTACCTGGCGCTCAAGCGCCTCGGTGCCGTCGTCACAGGCGACATCGGCTGCTACACACTTGCAGCACTCGAGCCGCTCTCATCGATGGACACGTGTGTGGCCATGGGAAGCAGCATCGGTATGGCGATCGGTATGGCTGCATCTGGTGGTGCAGACGGGCCGGTCGTGGCGACCATTGGTGACTCGACGTTCCTCCACGGCGGCATCGCAGGCATGGCAGACGCCGTCTACGCGCAAGCGAACATCACCGTCTTGATCCTCGACAACGGAACGACAGCCATGACCGGCGGCCAGGAGCATCCGGGCACCGGCGTCACGCTGCAGGGATCTGCAGCGACCCCGGTAGACCTGGTCGGGATATGCAAGGCAGTCGGTGTGCGCGACATCAGGGTCGTCGACCCGTACGACCTCGCAGCAACCTACGCGGCTCTCGAAGACGCTATCTCTCACGCGGGCCCCTCCGTCGTGATCACCAACCGGCCATGCGTCGAAGCACCGATGAAGGTCAGGGACACCCCGTTCACGGTCATCGCAGACGCGTGCACGGCGTGTCAGGCCTGCATGACGCCGGGATGTCCATCGATCGTGTGGTCAGACGAGCTGTTCGAGGGACGGCGCAAAGTCGTGATCGACGAGGTCACCTGCACCGGGTGCACGCTGTGCGTCCAACTCTGCCCACCGCACGCGATCGTGCTCGTCACGAACGACAAGGAGACCACCAATGCCTAAAGGATCTCAGGGTCTGCTGCTTGCAGGAGTCGGTGGTCAGGGCGTGATCCTTGCAAGCATGATCGTTGCCGACGCCCTCATGCGGGCAGGTCACGACGTCAAGCAGAGCGAGGTTCACGGCATGGCCCAACGCGGTGGCTCCGTCTTCAGCCACATCCGATGGGGAGATCGCGTCGATAGCCCACTCGTGCCGCTCGGAAGCGCAGAGGTGCTTGCGGCCTTCGAATGGGCCGAGGCCGTTCGCTGGGTCGAGTACGTGCGTGACGGAGGCGCCGTTGTGGCAGACGTCCGCACGATCGTGCCTCCCGGAGCGTGCAACGACCACCGTTCCTGGCTCAGGCGCTATCCGGGCATCGATGCGGAGCTCTTCGACAGCCGCCATCTCAAGACCAGGCTCATCGACGCTGCAGCGACCGCCGAAGAACTCGGCAACGTTCGGGCGGCCAACAGCGTCATCCTCGGCACGGTTGCAGCGTTCATCGACATCGACACCGCATACTGGGAGGCTGCGATCGCCCATCTCGTCCCGAACGGGACAGAAGAGATCAACCTCGCGGCGTTCAGAACCGGTCGGGAGGTTGCCGAGGCCCAGATTCCGCAGACCGCTCCGGACCCCGACGGGTTCTCAGGGCCACACCAGATCGAGATCAACCATGTCTGGTGCAAGGGCTGTGACATCTGCTCGCGGGTATGCCCCGAGTACTGCCTTGCAGTGGATGTCGACGGAAAACTCACGATCGTCGATGCTGAAGCATGCACAGGATGCAAGCTGTGTGAGGCCCTGTGCCCCGACTTCGCCATTGAGATATACGCACCACGCGAGCCGGCGGTTGTCGGCGATCAGGCCGCAGCCGATGGGAGCACACTATGAGCCAGGCACAACTCATCCAGGGGAACGAGGCCTGCGTCAAGGGAGCGCTGGCTGCAGGATGTCGCTTCTACGGTGGATACCCGATCACCCCATCGTCTGAGATCGCAGAACAGATGGTGCGACTCCTTCCCGACCTCGGCGGCGTGTTCATCCAGATGGAGGACGAGATCGCCTCCCTCGCCTCGGTCATCGGCGCGTCCCTTGCAGGGTCGAAAGCCATGACCGCCACCAGCGGGCCAGGGTTCTCCCTGATGCAGGAGCACATCGGCTACGCCGCTATGACGGAAGTCCCGTGTGTCATCGTCAACGTGATGCGAGGCGGTCCGAGCACGGGTCTCCCCACGTCCCCATCCCAGGGTGACGTGATGCAGGCACGCTGGGGGACACACGGTGACCACCCGGCGATCGTCCTGGCACCATCGTCGGTCGCCGAGGTGTTCGACGTGACCGTCAAGGCGTTCAACCTCGCAGAACGATTCCGCACACCTGTCATCATCCTCTACGACGAGATCATCGGTCATACACGAGAGAGTGTCGTGCTCCCCGACTCGATCGATGTCGTCGATCGGACACAGCCCACCGAAGATCCGGCCGACTTCTGGCCGATGATCGCCCCCGACGACGGGGTTCCGCCGCTCCCGGCGTTCGGGGACGGCTACCGCTTCCACGTGACAGGACTTGCTCACGACGAGCGGGGGTTCCCGACCAACGATGGACAGGTCGCCGAGGCGCTCGTTGCGAGACTGCACCACAAGATCGATGCACACCTCGACGAGATCGCCGAGGTCGACACCTACATGCTCGACGACGCTGAGATCGCCGTGTTTGCCTACGGCATCGTCGGGAGATCTGCACGTGAAGCCGTCATGCGGGCTCGCGACAACGGGATCAAAGCAGGCCTCATCCGACCGGTGACGTTGTGGCCGTTCCCCTACGAACAGGTCGCCGAGGTCGCAGCCCAGGTAGATACCATCCTCGTTGCTGAAATGAACCTCGGCCAGATCATCGGTGAGGTCGAGCGTGCCGCCGGTGGCCAAGCCGAGATCAAAGGACATCTGCGGGCAGACGGTGAGCCGATCACGCCGACGGCGATCCTCGAGGCGATCACGCCGGACAAGGAAGGGCAGCGATGACCGACGTCAAGACCTACCTCAGAGAGTGGGCGATGCCCCACGTGCTGTGCCCTGGATGTGCACACGGAATCGTTCTGCGATCGTTCCTGAACGCCGTCGATGAACTCCAGATCGACCAGGACAAGCTTGCGATGGTCGCAGGTATCGGCTGCAGCAGCCGCCTTGTCGGCTACGTGGACTTCTGCACGTTGCACGGGACCCACGGCAGGGCACCGGCGTTCGCCACAGGCCTCAAGCTCGCCCGCCCGGACCTCAACGTCGTCGTCGTCACCGGAGATGGTGACGCCCTTGCAATCGGTGGCAATCACCTGATCCATGCGGCACGGAGGAACATCGACATCACGGTCCTGCTCCTCAACAACTCGATCTACGGGATGACCGGCGGCCAGGCCGCTCCGACCACTCCCGAGGGGGCGCTTGCATCGACGACGCCTGCGGGGAACACGGAGCCGAACTTCGACGCATGCAAGCTGCTCATGGGAGCAGGCGCATCCTTCGTCGCTCGCGTGCTCGCGGCGAACCCGATGGACATGACGAAGATCATGGTGGACGGGCTGAGCCACCCCGGCTTCTCGTTCATCGAGGTCATCAGCGACTGCCCCGAGTACTTCGGGCGTTACAACAAGGTCGGTGGCGGTGCAGAGATGCTCACCTGGATGTCCGTACGGGACGAAGGGGTGGCAGGTCCCCTCGCAGAGAAGCGTTTCGTGAAACACATCCCGACACAGGCTCCGCCGCCGGGCATGGAGACGGGAGTGCTTCAACGAGAGATCCGTTCTGTGTACGCCGGTGTACGAAAGGTCGAGGACCATGAGTCGTAACGAGATCAGGATCGCCGGGGCCGGTGGACAAGGCGTCGTGACGGCAGGCCGCATCCTCGCCGAGGCTGCAATCCTGTCTGGAAACGACGCCACACACTCTCAGGTGTACGGTCCACAGTCCCGGGGCGGTGCAAGCCGCTCAGACGTCGTCATTGCGTCGGGAGAGATCGGGTTCCCTCTCGCCGACGACATCGATCTCCTCATCGTCCTGAGTGGCGAGGCGTACTCACGGTACGAACCCGAACTGTCGTCGGAAGGCCGACTGGTCGTCGATAGTCGGTGTGCGCCGAGCGATCTCAACGGAGACGCCCGCCAGTTCGCCATAGTCGACACGGCACGGGCGATCTCAGGCAGCCAGGTCGTGACCGGTGTTGTCGCCCTCGGCGTGATCCAGGCACTCGAGGACGTCGTCGATGCGGATGCTCTGCGTGAGGCCGTTGCGGCCCGTGTCCCACCAAAGCACCGCGAGATGAACCTCGAGGCGTTGCAGGCCGGCAGAGAACTGGTGGGTGGCGGCACGGCATGACGGGTGACCTCACCACGCGGGAGCGCATCCGCAGGGAGGCTGCAGCGCTCTTTCGCAACAAGGGGTTCAACGGGACCAGCATGGCCGACCTCGCTGCAGAGGTCGGGATCAGCAAGTCGAGCCTGTACCACCACTTCCCGAGCAAGCAGGCCCTCCTGTCCGAGATCATCGAACTGACCGTCAACCGTGTGACACCCCTTGTGCGAGAAGTGGCAGACTCGGACCTCCCGATCGCCGAGCGGTTACGCCGAGCGATCGACCTCCATACGGTCGAGGCCATCCACGACCGCGACGCGGTTGCCTGCTTCATCGAGGAGGGTCGCTACCTGAGCCCCGACTTCATGGCGAATCACATCATGAACCGTGACCGGTACGAGCTCATCTTCCGCGAGATGTTCGACGAGGGGATCGCGTCCGGCGACTTCGTCGACCAGGACGCCGGTGTCGCGGTCAAAGCGATCCTCGGCATGTGCAACTCTGTCGTGCGCTGGTACCAGCCATCTGGTGTGTACTCACCGGACGAGATCGCCGCGGAGATCGCTGGTTTCGTCGTTCGTGGAGCTTCGACGAGCCGGCCGACCGGCCACGATGAGGAGGCATAGGCAGATGCCAGGCGCACTCGACGGCGTAACGGTGCTCGACCTTTCCCAGGGAGCTGCAGGCCCGACGTGTGCGATGCACCTCGGTGACCTCGGAGCGAAGATCTGGAAGGTCGAGCCACCCGGTGGCGAGTGGGGACGTCGTCTCGGCCCGCCGTTCGTCGGTGGTGCCGCTGCAGCGTTCCTGGGCATGAACCGCAACAAGCGCAGCATCGTCATCGACCTCAAAACGGCAGGAGGGGCCGATGTCGTTCTCCGACTCGTCGAACGGTCCGACGTCGTCCTGGAGAGTTTCCGCCCCGGAGTCGCGGACCGGCTCGGTATCGGCTACGACGCGGTCGCCGAACGCAACCCCCGGGCGATCTATGCAGCCATATCGGCCTTCGGTCAGACCGGCCCGTGGCGGGACCGTCCCGGAGTCGATGGTGTTGCTCAGGCGATGGGTGGGATCATGAGCGTTACGGGAACGCCGGACGGACCACCCGTCAAGGTCGGTGTGCCTGCAGCGGACATGGCCGGCGGCGTGTTCGCCTCCCAGGCGATCCTCGCGGCCCTGTTCGCCAGAGAGCGGACCGGCAGAGGGCAGCGGGTCGACGTATCGCTCCTCGACTCACTCCTTGCGTACCAGGTCGTGCCGCTCTCGATGTTCCTCGCCAGTGGTCGACCGCCCCAACGCCTCGGGAGCGCCGCCCCTTACGCTGCACCCAATGAGGCCTTCCCGACGAGTGACGGCCACGTCATGGTCGCTGCCTACACGCCGAAGCGGTGGCCCGCTCTGTGCGCTGCGCTCGGCCAACCGGGCCTGGCGACCGACTCACGTTTCGACACGAACGAGAAGCGGGTGAACGGTCGGCCTGCGCTGCGTGAGATCCTCGAACCCCTGTTCCGTGAAAGGACGACGTCAGAGTGGGTAGAGATCCTCGACACCGTCGACGTCATCTGTGGACCCCTGCTGTCGTACCCCGAACTGATCGAACAGGAGCACATCGTGACCGGGGACTCGATCGTCACGGTCGAGCATCCCGCGACCGGTGAAGTCCGTTCACCGGTGTTCCCCGGCCGACTGTCCGAGACACCCGGAGACTTCGCGGTGTCGTCCCCACCGGTGGCGGGCGAGCACACCGACGAGATTCTGAAAGAATGTGGATTCGGAACCGACGAGATCGAGGGACTCCTCGACGCCGGTGTCGTGATCACAGGATCCAGTGACTGAGATGTTCGACGAGAGGAGACAGCAGTGACAGATAGCCAGGCCAGTGCATCGTCGGAGGAACCCGTCCTCTATGAACGTGATGGTGCCGTAGGGGTTCTGACGCTGAACCGTCCCAAGGCGATGAACGCCTTGACGGTGCCCATGCTCGAGACGATGGCGGCCATCATCGCCGGCATCGAGACCGACCCCGATACGCGCGTGCTCGTCGTCACCGCATCCGGTGAAAAGGCGTTCTGTGTCGGTGCCGATCTCAAGAGTCGGGGCAAAGAGTTCGAAGCAGGCCTCATCCATGATCCTCTCGGATTGCTCGTTCGCGACGTGTTCGGCCGTCTCGAGAACCTGCACGTTCCCGTCATCATGGCCATCCGGGGCTACGCCCTCGGCGGTGGCCTCGAGCTGGCGCTTTCGGGTGATCTGCGAGTGTGCACCGAGAGCTCACGGCTCGGGTTCCCCGAAGCCAAGGTAGGGAGCCTTCCGGGAGCCGGGGGCACCCAACGAGCGACACGCCTCATCGGCCCGGGCTTCACCAAGGAGTTGATGTTCACCGCCGATCACATAAGCGCAGCCGACGCACTTCGCATGGGTCTCGTCAACCGCGTCGTGCCCGACGACGACCTCATGGAAGAGACGATGGCCCTTGCCGGGCGTATCGCCACACGTGCACCCCTGTCTCACGACCGCGTCAAGGTCCTGGTCAACCGTGCCACAGAGACGGACCTCGAGACAGGTTTGGAACTCGAGTCGACGAGTCACGCCGTGCTGCGTGCCAGCCAGGACAGAGACGAAGGGATCCAGGCGTTCATAGAGAAGCGCCCACCAGAGTTCAAAGGTCGATGAGGACACCGAGGAGGAAGTCACAATGAACGTCAAGGATCGAGTTGCGGTCGTCACAGGGTCGGGTCAGGGCATCGGGAAGGGGATCGCTGAAACGCTTGCGGCAGCCGGGGCCAAGATCGTGGTCAACGACCTCGTTCCCGAGAAGGTCGAAGAAGTCGTTGCCGAGTTCGAAGCTGCCGGATACACGGTCACGGGGTACGCAGCGGATGTTTCCGTCGCCGAGGGGGCCAAAGGACTGATCGATGCAGCGGTCGACACGTACGGCCGAATCGACATCCTCGTGAACAATGTGGGCATGGCACGAGACGGATGGCTCGCCAAGATGAGTGAGGAGGACTGGGATCTCGTGATCCAGGTGAACCTCAAGTCGCAGTTCCTCACGTGCAAGGCTGCCGCTCCCCACATGATGGAGCAGCAGTACGGCAGGATCATCAACATCTCATCGAGGGCGTGGCTCGGGGGACCCGGACAGGCGAACTACGCGGCATCGAAGGGTGCAGTGATCAGCCTCACTCGTACGCTCGCCCTCGAGATGGCGCGCTACGGCGTCACCGCCAACGCGATCGCTCCGGCACTCGTCGACACACCACTGTTCAGAGGCCTCAAGGAGGAGGTCCAGGAGCGACTCGTCAAGACGATCCCTGCCAGACGTGTCGGCACGCCCGGTGACATCGGTAACGCTGCACTCTTCTTTGCCGCCGATGAGTCGTCGTATGTCACAGGCCAGACGCTCTATGTGTGCGGTGGCCGAAGTCTCGGCGCCGGTTGATGGACAGGACACAACCATGGGCATGACCCAGGCCGAGAAGATCCTCGCACGAGCCTCTGGCAGGGACGCTGTCACTGCCGGCGAGTTCGTCGTAGGGGAGGTCGACCTCGCGTTGCTCCACGACATCTTCGCAGCGGGTGTGTTCGACATGCTGGTGGACGTCGGGGTCGACGACATCTTCGATCCGGGTAGAACCGTTGTTGTCGTCGACCACCTGGTTCCGGCTCCATCCGCGGAAGCCGCGGCGATCCATCAACGGATCCGTGAGCACGTCGCTCGCCTGGGCATCGAGTCGTTCTACGACTCTGGCGAGGGGATCTGTCATCAGCTGCTCCCTGAGAACGGACACATCCGTCCGGGGGAGTTGGTCGTTGGAACCGACTCGCACACCACGACCTACGGTGCCCTCGGTGCCGGGGGAACGGGGATCGGAACATCCGACATGGTCTACGCCCTGGCAACGGGACGGCTCTGGTTCCGTGTCCCTGAGACGATCCGGTTCGTCTTTACCGGCGAACTCCAGCCGATCGTCACGTGGAAGGACGTCATCTTGTACCTCGCCGGACGGTTCGGCGCAGATGCTGCCCAGTACAAGGCGATGGAGTTCGGAGGCGAAGGCGCATCGCGTGCCAACATGTCCAGCCGTCTGACGGTGTCCAACATGGCGGTCGAGATGGGAGCCAAGTTCGGCTTGTTCGCCGCAGACGACGTCACCGACGCCTACCTTCTCGAACATGGAGGAGTCGGCTGTGACCCGTTCGGGCCCGACGATGACGCTCTCTACGAGGCGGTGCACGAGATCTCTCTCTCGGACCTCGCTCCACAGATCGCGATGCCGAGCGAGGTCGACAACGTCGCCCCGGTCGCAGATGCGGCGGGTCTCGCCATCAATCAGGCTTTCCTCGGATCGTGCACGAACGGGCGCATCGAGGATCTACGGGCCGCAGCCGAGGTGCTCGAGGGTCGTCATATCGCTCCCGGTGTCCGCCTGCTGGTCGTTCCCGCCTCACGTAGCGTCATGAAAGAAGCCATGGATACCGGTGTGCTGGCAACCCTCGTCGATGCAGGAGCGTCGGTGCTCGCCCCGGGTTGCGGGCCGTGCTTCGGTGGCCATGGTGGCCTCATGGGGCCGGGGGAGCGCTGCATCGGCACACACAACCGCAACTTCATAGGCCGGATGGGGAGCGCCGAAGCTGAGATCTTCCTCGCGTCGCCGGCCACGGTTGCTGCGTCGGCGCTCATGGGAGTGATCGCCGACCCTCGAGAGTTGGAGGTCAACGATGACTGATGAGACCATGGTCGGGCGGGTATGGAAGTTCGGCAACGACATCAGCACGGATGTGCTGTCGCCGGGGCAGTACGCCGTCGCCCCCGTCGAGGTGCGCAAGCTCCACGTTCTCGAGTCGGTGAACAGGTCCTTCGCTCAGGATTGCGGTCCGGGTGACATCGTCATATCCGGCACGAACTTCGGGTGCGGGTCGTCACGCGAGACGGCCCCAGAGAACCTCAAGGCGGTCGGTGTGGCCTGTGTGGTTGCCGAATCACTTGCTCGGATCTTCATGAGGAACGCTGTGGCGGTCGGGTTGCCGGTGATCGTCTGTGCGGGGGTCCACGACGCCTTCGAGGATGGGCAACAGATGGAGGTCGATCTTGCAACGGGACGGGTGCGCAACCTGACCACGGGCATCGAGCTTCAGGGCGATTCGCTCCCGGAAGAGATGCGGGGGATCCTCGCCGCAGGAGGCATCCTGGAGGTACTGCGAGCTCAAGGGGGCGTGGCAACCTGACGGATACTCCTTGCGCGGCTCTCGGTGTGTCCGTACAGTCCATTGCGCCCATGGCCAGTGTCACCGCGATCGACCCAGGAATCGAAGGATCTCTCGTAGCGCTGCTCGACGTGATGGGAAGAACCGCAGACGCGATGGTCGCGATCGGCCCGGATCTTCGTGTCATCGCGTGGAACGACGCCGCCACCGAACTGCTCGGATACACGCCCGACGACGTGCTCGGTCGGCCGTGCCACGAGATCCTCTGCTGGCGTGACCGCTGCGGAGATACCGTGTGTGGCGGCATGTGCCCGGCATCGGAACGTGGAGACGACGACGAGGTGATCGGAACGAAAGAGGTACTTGGGAGGTCTGCGTCCGGGGCCACCTTGTGGCTGAGCGCTTCAACGATCGTTCCCCCCATCGAGATGCGGGACGAGTGCCGTCTCGTGCATCTCATCAGGGAGGTCTCGTTCCCACCCGAACTCGAACGGCTCGTCGTCGAGCGACTCGGTGGCCGTACACATGCCACGGTGGGGCCCAACGAGCATCTTGCCGTGCTCACCCCGCGCGAACGCGATGTTCTGGAGCTCCTCACCGAAGGTCTCGATGGTTCGATGATCGCAGAGCGGCTGTACCTTTCACCTGCAACCGTGCGGAACCACATCCAGCACATCCTGACCAAACTCGGTGTCCACAGCCGCGTCGAGGCGGTAGCGCTCGCTCTGCGCCGAACCTAGCGCTTCGGATCAGCCGCGTCCGAGGATCTCTGCGGCAAGGTCCTCGAGTTCCTCTTTGGATCGTCCCTCGAAGCGGCGGCTACACGTCGCGTCGTACTGCGAACACAGATCCTTGCATTCGGGGCCGACGATCATCCCGTCGGCCATGTTGAACAGAACGTCGTTCTCCTTGCCGATGTGAGCGGTGATCAGCCCGATGAACCCCTCCGCACCGTCTCTCAGGGCAGTGTTCGCTTCGTCGTTCCCGCTGCGAGCGCCCTCGACCGAGGCCGCCATGGAACGAACGAAGACCCGTCCCTGTTCGTGCTCGTAGAGCATCACCGCGATCGGTCCCGAGTCGTGGGGGAGACCCGCCTTCTCGAGTTCAGGGAACAGCAGATCCTCCTCCTTGCCGTGGTGGCACGCATCGGCGAAGAGCCGAAAGAACGTGATGCACCGCTCGACGACGTCGTAGTCGAGCGGTGTCCCGTTCGTCTCATCGTCGAGCATGCGATCGAGCGCGTGGGCGACCTCGAGGATCAGGCGGTGCTCGTCTCGCAGCACTCCCGTTGAAGTAGTTTCGTGTCCGTTGTCCATGCTCGACAACGTAGCACGGTGAGGTGCGGACCGCAGTGCGTCAGGCCGGGTTCTCCGGCGGGTTCTGGTGTGGCTGGGACCCCCACCACATCGTGAGTTGGGGGAACGCGAACTCGACGCCCTCTGCTGTGAGCGTCTCGGCGATGGACACAGCAGCTGCATGTGTGGCTGCACGCTCATCGAGGATCCCCGGCAGGTGCCAGAACCGTGCGGCGATCATGATCCCGGAATCGTCGAACGACTCGACTTGAACGATTGGTGTCGGATCGTCGAGCACGCCGTCGGCAGAACGGAGAGCAGCCTCGATCACAGAGGCAGCGAACGCGAGGTCCGTCCTGTAGATCACGCTCACGCCGAGTCTCGACATTCGATACTCGTGCTTCGTGAAGTTCGTGATCGGATTCTGCAGGACCATGGCGTTCGGAACGAGTACCTGTTTTCCGTCGACGGTGTCGATGACCACAACCCGTGAGTTGACTTCTCGTACGTGTCCTACGACGTCACCCGTCGCAATCTGATCGCCGGGAACGAACGGGGTCCTCGCCTGAAGGGTGACGCCTGCACCGAAGTTCTCGAGGAGGACCCGACCGCTGACGACCCCGACAACGCCGAGCATCAAGATGGCGAGCCAGATCGGGGCAAGGTTGAATCCGACGAGCGACAGGGCAATGATGACGGAGATAGACACGATCGTCCACAAGGTGATCGTTCCGAAGAGGTCGATGAGGTTCGGGGCCAACCCCGAGCGCCTCCCGTACCTGCGGATCAGGACACGAAAGACGCTACCGATGATCACGCCGGCGACGATCGACAGGACGGCGAACAAGGGGTCCCAGGGGCTCACCGTGGAAACGTCGACGAGCTCGTCGATCTGAGTGATGTCTACGATTTGAGCGAACGGCATGTGTCCTCCGAGCGGAAGTATGGCGCACCGAGATAGTGAACGCTATCAGCCGCGGTCCTCAGGCGCCGATCGTCTGGTCGAGCGCTGCGAGCACCTCATCGAGCGACGGGTAGTCGGCGATGCCAGCACCGCGGTGGAGATACGTGAGCGTACCGCTCGCATCGACCACCATCACTGCGGGCAGGACCGTGTAGCTCTGGGTGACCTTGCCCTGGCGACGGTGACGTGCGAACGCCGAGAGGTACTTCCACCATGCATTGATGTTGAAGAGGAACGACCACAACGATTGCTCACCGAGGTCGAGACGCTCTGACAGCGTGTGGTCAGGATCCAGGTAGAGATCGAACGGGATCGACGTCTCCATGAGGTGGGTGGCCTGATAGTCGGCAGCCGGAGCGATGCCGATGACGTCACCTCCCCGTTCGACGATGTCGGAGTGAACCGTCGCCAACTGCGACAGCATGTCGAGACACCCCGCTCAGCCGAAGTACCTCGCAAGGATGACGACCGTCGGCACCTCGATCCGGCTCCCAAGTACGACGGTGTCGTGGTGCGGTGTCGTCAGCGTGATGTCCTGGATCGACGCCGGTCCGGGGAATCGGGTCGATGCCACTCACACCACCTCGGCTTCCGAGCCCTCGAACTTCCAATGCGCACGCGATGCCCGAGCCTCGTCGACGTCGACCATCGCGAGGAGGATCAACCCGACGACGAAGAACGCTGCCACGGAGAGGATCGCTGCCCGGCCGGATCCGGTGGCAGCACTCACCGCGCCGAACACGAGGGGCCCGATCCCCGACAGCTTGGAGAACACCGAGTAGAAGCCGAAGAACTCCGCTGAGGCTTCTTCAGGGATCATCGTTCCGTAGAGGCTGCGCGAAAGGGCCTGAACGCCGCCGAGCACGAAGCCGACGACCGACGCCAGGGCGAGGAATCCGGCCGATGAGCCCTCAGGAATGAAGTAGGCGCCTACAGCGATGCCCGTCCAGACGACGAGCGACACCATGACCGCTGCCTTCGGGCCGATCACTTTTGCGAGGGCACCGAACATCAGCGCACCGAAGAACGCCACGAACTGGACGATCAGGAAGGCAAGGGCGATCGTCTGCAGGTCGAGGTTGAGCGTGTCTTCAGCGTACGGGCCAGACACAGCGATGACCGTTCCGGTTCCCGAGTTGTAGATGATGAAGGCAACGACGAACAGGAGGAGTTGAGGGAACTTCCCGAGCTTCTTCATGGTGCTGATCGTGCGCTCGAACCCGATCGATGCGTAGGTCGTCAGCCCGCGCCGTTCGGAAGGCCCGTCGGGGTCTTCGGGAAGGCGAGACAGCGAGAAGAGTGAGAAGACGACCCACCAGATGCCGGAGCCGAATATGGCGATGCGCGCAGCGAGTGTCTCGGTGAGTACCGCACCGGGCTGGTCCGAGGAGAGGAAGATGAGGACGAAGGCACCGAGCAGGTACAGGCCACCACCGAGGTACCCGAGAGCGAACCCCTTCGACGAGATCTTGTCGATCGTGTCATCGGTCGAGATGTCGGTGAGGAACCCGTCATAGAACACGTTCGCTGCCACGAAGCCGAACTGGCTCACGATCAGGGTCAGGAGGAACAGCGGCACCCAGCCTTCGGGTATGAACGGGATGATCAGCGTGAAGAACGCGCCGAGGAACGCAAAGTTTCGGAGGAACCGCCTCTTTGCGTCGGCGAAGTCGGCGATCGCTCCCAGGATGGGCATCGCGAGGAGCAGCACGATCGAACCGAGTCCGATGAGGATGGAGAAGAGTGCCTCACCCGAAAGGCCCCAGTAGGTGTCCGCGGTCATGATCGAGCCAGTGAAGAACGCTCCGATCACAGCCCCGAAGATCGTGATGTAGGCCGAGTTCGCCCAGTCGTACATCGCCCATCCAAAGATGGTGCGTTTGTCGTTGCGCACGGTCATGGTTGCGGCTTCCTGCTCGGCATCGGGATGTCAACGTAGCAGGATGGGGCCGGGCCGGTGCAACGGGCTCTACCGGCGACGCGACAGAGGAGCCACCCGTAGGTGGCTCCTCTGTGTGTCATCCGCTCGGGTGGTCCCGAGAAGAGGCGATGATCTCAGACGCGGACGCGGTCCTTGAGGCCCTTGGCGGCCTTGAACGCAGGGACCGTCGCCGCAGCGATCTGAATCGCTTCACCCGTCGCCGGGTTCCGACCGGCGCGAGCCTTGCGGTGGCGGGTCTCGAACTTGCCGAAGCCTGCGATGGCAACGTCGCGGCCAGCATCGAGCTCGACGGCGATGATGCCGTTGCCCGGTTCTGTGCTGAAGATCACGTCGATGACCTCGGCGGCCTTCGCCTGAGAGATATCGGTCTTCTTGGCAAGCTTCTTCGCCATTTCGCTTTTGTTCACGCCAGACTCCTTTGCGTCGCGTGTACGGGCGCCCAGCGGCTCCGTCATCGACTGAGAATACGCCGATCCGCACGCGAATCGTGGGATATCGGTCGACGGGCCCCAGATCATCGACGGTCGGCGGCTCCGTCCCACCACTTCGCGGCGATCCTCGGTAGCCTCCTGACGTGCCACGATTCCTCAGAACCCGAACGATCCTCGCCGCTCTCATCGCGGTTGTCGCACTCATCGCAGCCGCCTGCACGAGCTCCGGCGAAGCCACATCATCGACGCAGGATCCCGCAACGACCGTCTCGACTTCCGTTGAGGAGACGACTACCACCGAGGCGCCGCTCACGTCGGTGCCGGCGTCGGCGATCCCAGGGACGAACTCGCCGACGATCTCGAACGAGGTTGCTGCAGCGATGCGCGAGGAGATCGGCATCCTGATGCTCGACGCAGAGGAGTCACGTGGCCTTCCCTTCCTCTCGGTACCAACGGTGACCATCCTCGACATGGATGAGTTCACCGCAAGGGTCAACGATGAGCTCGCGTCAGAGCTCTCACCCCAGGACGTGGCGAACGACGAGGCGTTGCTCAAGCTGTTCGGGATGCTCGACGACGATGTCGACCTCAGCTCGATGCTGCTCGACCTGTACACGGAACAGGTTGCAGGCTTCTACGACCCCGATGAGAAGGAACTCGTCGTCCCTGTCTCCGTTGACGGTTTGACCGTGCTGCAGAAGGTCACGATCGTCCACGAGCTCGTGCACGCACTCACCGATCAGCACTTCGACTTCAACGACGAGTACGAGCGCCTCCTCGACGAGGGCAACGGAGACGATGCCTCCAGCGTCCTGGCACTCGTCGAAGGCGACGCGACGTATCAGCAGTTCCTGTACGTTGAAACACTCAGCCCATTCGACGCGGCGCAGGCAGCCATCGAGCTGCTCTCGTTCGACACCTCGATGATCGATTCGGTTCCGAACTGGATGCGACAGGACCTCGGGTTCCCGTACGAGCATGGCCTCACGTTCGTCGGCCAGCTCGTCGAGACCGGCGGCCTCAAGGCGGTCGACGAGGCGTATCAGAACCTGCCGGACACGTCGGAGCAGATCCTCGATCCGAACAAGTACCTGCGTAAGGAACAACCCGACCCGTTGCAACCCCTCTCGGTCACCCTCGACGGTTGGGAGCTCGCCGATGAGGCGACCTTCGGCGAGTGGGGGATCCGCCTTCTCCTGACCGATGCCGTTCGTCCCGGAGCCGCGACACAGGCTGCGTCGGGATGGGGCAACGACTCATACAGGTTGTTCGTGCGCGGCGACGACACTGCGCTGGCGTGGGTGTACCTCGGAGAAACGGAACAGGATGCCAAGGACCTCGTGGACGCATTGATCGTCCATGTGCGTGGTGGCATGGGAGCCAGCGGCGGTCAGGAGTCCGGTGGCGGCTTGCTCTTCGACGGCAGCAACCCGTGGGTGTTCGTCGATCGCGTCGACGACATGATCTACATGGTGGCGTCGAGTGATGCGGCCGCCGGGGCCGATCTGCGGGCACAGCTCGGGTTGTAGAGGCGATTCGAGTTCCGACGTACGGGGCTTGCGGGGTCCGCGCGGGTCTTCGTCGTACCGGGCTCGCAGGCTCGCACTCCCCCCTCGCTCGAGGACTCGCTTGTCCCC
>CAYLVM010000012.1:0-34117 GCA_964387145.1 uncultured Acidimicrobiaceae bacterium | reverse complement strand
CTTGAGAATCCTGTCGACCATGCCGTCACCGAGAGCGGGCTGTGGATGCGCCGCCCGCGAAAGCAAGTCGTCGATCATGCCCTGGAGGCCGAGCGTGCGCCCATCGTCCGGCGAGTAGATGCGGGCGGTTCCCTCGGCGAGGAGTTCCTCCCCCTCCTCGGGCAGGATCGTGCCTCCTCCCCCACCGAAGATGACGATGTCTCCACCACCACCCTCGTCGAGGAGCTCTCGCAGGTACCTGAAGAACTCCATGTGCCCGCCTTGATACGACGTGATCGCAACAGCGTGGGCGTCCTCTTCGATCGCCGCCTCTGCAATGTCCGCTGCAGAGCGGTCGTGGCCGAGATGGATCACCTCTGCACCCGAGGCCTGCAGGATCCTCCGCATGATATTGATTGCCGCATCGTGCCCGTCGAAGAGCGCGGTGGCAGTGACGATGCGAACATGATCGGAAGAAGCCATGTGTGCAGGATAGGGAGACACCCCGCACTCGACCACACCCCAGATCCAGGGCGCTCATGAGACCGGTGCCCACAGACGCCCGGTGTCGCCATACTGGACCCATGTTGATGATCACCGACGTCCACAAGCGCTTCGGAGACGTCGTTGCACTCGATGGTGCAGGGTTCTCCGTAGATCGGGGACGCATCCTCGGATTCCTCGGGCCGAACGGCGCAGGCAAGACAACGATGATGCGCATCATCTTCGACCTCGTCCATCCAGATCGTGGCGAAGTCACCTGGAACGGGATGCCGGTGAGCGCAGAGGCCCGCCTCAGATTCGGGTACATGCCCGAGGAGCGAGGTCTGTACCCGAAGATGAAGGTGGGCACGCAACTGGTCCACTTCGCTCGCCTCTCCGGACTCTCGAGCGACGATGCACACGACGCCGTACATCACTGGCTCGATGTGCTCAGCCTCGGTGACCGAACCGATGCCAAGCTCGAGGAACTCAGCCATGGGAACCAGCAACGTGCCCAGCTCGCCGCGGCGCTGGCTCCCAACCCCGAGCTGCTCGTTCTCGACGAGCCGTTCGCAGGCCTCGACCCGACTGGGGTCGATTCTCTGTCCGGGATCCTGCGCGACCTCGCGTCTGAGGGCGTCACCATCGTGTTCTCCAGCCATCAGCTCGACCTTGTCGAGGACGTCTGTCAGGAAGTCGCGATCATCAACGAAGGGCGTGTGGTCCTCAACGGGAACCTGGAGCAGATCAAGATGCGCTCCACACGCCGACGCCTCACCATCGACGTCGATGGACGGCCGTGGATGCCCGACATGGCAAGCATCGAGGTGGTCGACAACCATGGCCAGGGCCACTACGTCGTTCCCGCCGATGCCCCCGTTGCGGAGATCCTGGCTGAAGCGGAAGCCGCAGGAACCGTCACGCGTTTCGCGTTCGAACCGCCGCACCTCACGGACCTGTTCAGAGAGGCGGTACGGCCGTGAAGCCCTGGACCCAGGTGTGGCTGCTCGCCAAGCGAGAGTTCGTCGAGAGAGGGCGCTCGAAGGCGTTCATCGTGACGATGTCGATCATCACTGTTGCGATCGTCGCCATCGGTCCGGTGACCAGCGCCCTTTCGGGAGGTGAGCCCGAGGCAACGATGGTCGGACTCGTCGGCGCGGAGCTACCTGGGATCCAAGACCAACTCGAGATGCAAGCAAGACACGTAGCAGTGGAGATCGACGTCGTGCGATATGTCACACAGGACGAGGCAGACAAGGCGCTCCAAGATGGTGATGTCGATGTCGTACTTGTGGACGGCAGCACCATCGTCTTCTACGACGCCGTGTCGACTCGCCTGATCGCGCTCATCCAACGGGCCGTAGACACCGTCGTCACAGAGTCCACCCTCACCGACCTGGGTCTCTCACAGGACGAGATCGCCATGGTGAAGGACCCTGCACCTGTTTCGGTCACAACGATTGTCGAAACCAACCCCCAGGAGGACGCTCGCAAGGGTGCTGCGTTCGTCGGGGCCATCGTTCTGTATGTCTCGATCATCATGTTCGGGCAGTTCGTCGCGATGGGCACCGTCGAGGAGAAGCAGAACCGTGTCGTGGAGGTTCTGCTGTCGCGTGTACGTCCGTGGCAGGTGCTCGTCGGAAAGGTGGCAGGCATCGGCTTGCTCGGACTGGTACAACTGGCCATCCTCATGGGTGCCGCCTACGTCTCTGCCAGCCTGGCAAACATCGCAGACATCGATATCCGCGCTGTCGGCGTCCCGATCATCGCAAGCGTCCTTTTCTGGTTCATCCTCGGCTACGCGTTCTACGCTTTCCTGTACGCAGCGGTCGGCTCGACGGTGTCCCGCCAGGAGGATCTCCAGGGGGCGATCATGCTGCCGATCGGAGTGATCCTTCCCGGATACCTCCTTGCGTTCGCTGCGGCCGATGACCCGGAAAGCACCGTGGTGACGATCGGCTCACTGTTGCCGATGTGGGCACCGTTCGTGATGCCCGTGCGCATTGCTGCGGGCGCTGCAGCCCCGTGGGAGGTCGTCGTTGCGATCACGGGATCGGTCCTGGGTGCCCTCGCCCTCGTCTGGATCGGTGCCAGGGTCTACCGGGGCGCCCTGCTACGCACGGGAACCAAGATCAAGATCACCGATGCATGGAGAGCCGCAGCCGAGTGATCGCGCTGCCGTGTGTTGTGTTCTGGTGTCTGGAATCTGTTGTCTGAAATCTGTCACAGGTGGTTGGTACGTTGTTCCTATGTTGGATGACGAGCCACGGAAGTGTGCCGGTGAGATCCGGTTTGGGGAGGAGCATCTCTATGAGGTCATCGAGCCGGTGATTCGCATCTATGACCAGGTTCCTGCGGGTCTCGATGCGGTGGCACCGGGGCCGGTGTTGGCGGGGTGGCTGTCGTCGATCGATGTGTCGTCGATCTCGCCGCATGACCGGATCGTGGTGCTGCAGGCTCATGATCGTCTGGTGTCGCATTTCCAGGCACAGCGGTACCGTGACATGGTTGCGGTTGCCGACGCTGAAGCAGACGAGTGGGGGGATCGTGGCGGGTTGTGCCATGACGCTGATGAGGCTGGCGGTGTCGAGGTTGGGGCGGCGTTGTCGTTGACCCGTCGGGGTGCCGACATCGTCTAACAATGACCAACGCCACCCACTTACACAAACGAACTGACACCCCCTGCAGGGATGCTCGAAGCCGGGATCATCGACGTTGCCCGTGTCAAGGTGATCGAACGGGCTACCGGGCACCTCTCCGATACCGGTGCCCGAGGTGTTGTTGATGCTGTGGCCGATGTGGCTTCCACGTTGACGACCGGCGAGTTGGGTGCCCAGATACGCAGGTTGTGTATCGAGAGCGACCCCGACGACGCCCGGGACCGTTACGAGACGGCTGTTGATGGCCGCAGAGTGGTCATGACACCGACCGATGACGGGGCAGCGAACCTGTCGGGTTTCGATCTTGTGCCCGACCGTGTCCAGGCAGCAATGGGACGTATCAACACGATTGCCCGCGCTGTGCGTGGTGACGGTGAGACACGGTCGATGGACCAGCTCCGTGCCGACATATACCTCGACCTGCTCAACGGCGTCGAGCATCACACTGCCCCACCCGGTGTCATCGACCTCGTTGTCGGTGAGGGGACCCTCACCCGAGACAACGACCAGCCCGGTCACCTCGGCGGGTACGGGCCCGTGATCGCCGACGTTGCACGCCGTATCGCCACCAGCTACACCGGCACCGAATGCCGCATCACCCTCACCGATGGCAACAGCAACGTCGAGGACGGCGTCACCGCGGTGGACACGACCCGGCGGTACCCGACCACGGCACAACGGCGACGCATCGAGACCCGGGACCGGGTCTGTGTATTCCCCGGATGCCGCATGCCTGGCATCAACTGCGATATCGACCACATCGTGGCCGTCACCGACGGCGGAACCACCACCGACGACAACCTTGCACCCCTGTGCCGCTACCACCACCGCATCAAACACGAACACGGATGGACCTACCAACGCACAACCCACGGCCACTACGAATGGACCAGCCCAACCGGCCACACCTACACCAAAACCCGACCCCCATGACCCCCGGCATTTTTCGGGGACCCATCGCCCGGTGTCCTGTCCGATGGTTGACACGGACCAGCGCTACTCGATGAGACCTTCGGGGAGATCGACGGTGATCCTACGGGAGTCCATATCCACCGCGGGCACGAGCTGACCAACGAAGGGAATCTCGCTGCGCCTGCCGTCGAGAGTCTCGAGAACGAGCCGATCCTGTGCGGCTCCCACGGCGACATCACTCACCCGGCCGATTGCCTGCCCATCGAGATCGACCACGTCGCACCCGACCAGGTCCTCGACCCACCACTCGTCGCTGTCGAGGTCGCGCCGCTGGTCACGCTCGATGAGGAACTGTGTGCCGACGAGGGCCTCAGCGTCCTCACGCGAGTCGACACCCTCGAAGTGGAGGAGGAAGTCGACACCATTCATCCGCTGTGAGACGATCCGCAGCGTCGTCGTCGACGCTGCATCCGACGTGAGGTCCCGATCGACGATGAAGCGCTCGGCTGCATCGGCAACGAGGCCCCGAACGACGACATCCCCATGGATACCGTGCGCTCTGCGCACGTATCCCACGGGGATGCGTTGTTGACCTGATTCGGTCACGGTATGACAGCGCGTCAGTCGAGGAAGTCGACGTCTACCGAGAGACCCTCTTCATCTCCGGCAGCGCCGGCAACGTTGCGAATGGCACGTGCAACGCGTCCACGTTTTCCGATGACACGACCCATATCGCTCTTGGCTGTGCGGACCTCAGCAACGACGGCGTCGGAGCCGTCTGCGACGATGTTGACCTCGATGACGTCTGCGTCATCGACGATCTCTGATACGACGTAGGTCACGACCTTGTCGACGATTTCACCCTGGCTCATGATGCATCCGAACTGTCGACGGTCTCTTCAGCTGTCTCGGTCTCATCGGGTGTCGCTGTCTCATCAGCGGCTTCGGGTGCCTTGGCAACCTCGACCTCGACGACCGGTTCCGGTGCGGCTTCGGGCTCATCGCCACCAACCGTGTGGATCTCACCTCTGGCGACCTTGAACTGGGTCCAGGCGCCGGAGATCTCGAGAAGCTTCCGGGCACGCTCGGTCGGCTGTGCACCGGTACGGAGCCAGTGCAAGGCACGCTCGTTGTCGATCTTGATGAGCGACGGCTCCTGCCGTGGGTCATAGATCCCGAGCTGCTCGATGTACTTGCCGTCGCGTGGCTTGCGTGAGTCCATCACGACGACGCGGTACGTCGGCTGCTTCTTCTTGCCAAGCCGCGTCAGGCGGATCTTGACTGCCATCCGGTCACCTCTTCTTGTGTTGGCGGGGCATGCCCGGCATGTTGAGCCCTGGTATCGGACTCTTCCCTCCGGCCATCGCCTTCATCATCTTTTGTGCTTGTGTGAACTGTTTGAGAACGCCATTGACGTCCTGTGGTCGGGTTCCCGACCCGGCAGCGATGCGGCGCTTGCGACTGCCGTTGATCATCTTCGGGTTTCGGCGCTCTCCCGGGGTCATGGACCTGATGATCGCTTCCACGCGGGCGAGTTGCTTCTCATCCACCTGGACATCGCGCAGGGCCGACCCTGCGCCAGGGAGCATACCAACGAGCTGCTGCAATGGGCCCATCTTCTTGATCTGCTGAAACTGCTCGAGGAAGTCTTCGAGGTCGAACGTGGCGTCGAGCATCTTCTTCGCTGTCCGCTCAGCCTCCTCCTGATCGTATGTTTCTTCGGCCTTCTCGATGAGCGTCAGCACGTCGCCCATGCCGAGGATCCGCGACGCCATGCGATCCGGGTGAAACGCGTCGAGGTCGTTGATCGTCTCACCGGTACCGACGAACTTGATCGGCACGCCCGTCACCTCGCGTGCCGAGATGGCAGCACCGCCACGGGCATCACCATCGATCTTGGTCATGATGAGGCCTGTGACCTCTGTGTACTCGGCGAAACCCTTGGCCACGTTGACGGCTTCCTGACCGGTCATCGCATCGACGATGAGCAGGGTCTCATCGGGACTCGTCGCCTTCTTCACTGCGGCGAGTTCCTTCATGAGGTCGGTGTCTATCTGTAGGCGACCTGCAGTGTCGATGATCACCACGTTCGCCCTCTCGTCTCGTGCAGCCTTGAGCGCCGCCTTTGCCACCTTCGGGGCCTTGCCCTTGCGCTCGACGTAGACGGGAACACCGATCGACCTGCCGAGCGTCTCGAGCTGATCGATAGCCGCAGGGCGCTGCAGGTCCGCTGCGACCAGGAGCGGCCGCTTGCCCTTGCCCTTGAGATACTTTGCGAGCTTCGCTGCAGTCGTCGTCTTACCAGACCCCTGAAGGCCGACCATCAAAATGACGAGCGGTGGTGCAGCCGGGCGAACAAGGGGGACCCGTTCCTCCCCCAGCGTGACGATGAGTTCCTCATGCACGATCTTGATGACCTGCTGACCGGGGGTGAGGCTCTTGGTGACCTCGACACCGAGTGCCCGCTCCTTGACACGCGCCAGGAACGTCTTGACAACGGGAAGGCTCACATCGGCTTCGAGCAGCGCGATGCGTACCTCACGAAGCGCTGTGTTGACATCGTCCTCGTTCAGTCGGCCCTTGCTACGGAGGCGATCGAACACACCACCAAGACGATCAGAGAGGGAGTCGAACATGGCGGGGATTCTACGGTGCCTCTGTGTCGTCGCACCCTGCCGACGATGAGCCCGCCCCGATCGACACACCACCGACGAAGAAAGGTCCTCCGGTCCATCCCCAGTACATGAACATCGCCGTTGCAAACAGCAAAGACACCGTCGACAGGTTCAACGCTCGACCCCAGGCATCGAGCTGCAGCTCGTTCATGAGCGGACCGATCGAAAGTCCCAGCACGAGGAGCGTTCCCGAAACGACGACATCACGCCGAAGCCGCGTCTGGAATGCCAGAGACATCGGTACCAGCAGGATGAGGACGTCGTAGACGAGAACATGTGGAGCGATCAAGAGCCATGTGCCGAACACGAGGGCCAGGACAACCTCGAGAGTTGCCATGCCCCGACGTATCACCACCACACACAAGGCGATGAGGGTGACGGCGGCGACACCAACGATCGCCCAACGTACGACGCTCGACGACACGGTGAGGAACGACACCATGCTCATCAGCGACGCCTCCAACACTGCACTTGCATCGTTGTTGACCCGGCCCACCAACATCGAGAACCAGGCTCGCCACGATCCAGGAAGGATCACACCCGAAACGAACACCAGGACCATCGTCGCGGCGAGGGTCCAGAGCAACTGCTTCCACCATCGTCTTGGCTCGCTGAGCCACAGGATCCCAAACCCCCCGAGGAGGTGTGGCTTCCACGCCGCTAGCGCGACAGAGACGCCCGACCGGGCGATCCTCTGGCGCAGCATCGATGCAACGGCGAAAGCAACGATGCCGACGAAGAGAAACGAGCTCTGACCGAGCCCCAACGCGAACAGGGCGGGGAACGACGCCATTGCCAGCAGAAACGGTCGCCAATCCCGCACGCCGCACGACCGCAATCCCGCAACCATCGCAGCGACCCCGAACACCGTCCACGCGACGAGTCCGAGACTCACGGGAAGAAGAGACCACGGAACCATGAACAAAGCCGCCCACGGGGGATAGACAAAGGCAGCGATGCCGAACTCTTGGAACTCCGGCGTGTTGGGGAGATACAGGAAATCGCTGTTCCCCGACCTGACGAGGTCACCGCCCGCAACGAATACGCGATAGTCCAGGCCGATCCTCACCGCATTTCCGTCGACGACCGCCAGAACGAGGGCAACAACATGCTGTACGGAAACGACGCCGATGATCGCGACCGCGAACCAGAACACCACACGACTTGCCATTGAGACGTCGAGGGATCGGAGTGAACGAATCATCGCACCAGCGCCGTCACTGCCGCTCAACGGAATCGAGTTGGTCGTTCCCCGCTGAGGGAGTCGACCGACGGTCGAGCGATGCCGCCTCCACCAGCCACACGACGAACACCGCAAGGGCGATCGGGCCGATAGCGATTGCGCGATCGAACATACCGAGCTGGGCCGAGACGATGAACGGGTTGATCGTCAAGAGGGACAACGTCGCGACGCCATACAGCGCCATGTCTGTGCGCAGCCACGGTCGTGCTCGCCAGACAAGGACGAGCGCTGGAACGATGACGAAGGTGTCGTACAGCAGCGCGTGCAGGCTCAGCACGGCCGCCACACCGAACGCTGCCAGCAACAATGTGCCGTCGTCGACGACTCGGCGATGAATGACAGAAGCGAGCCACGCGACACCACCGATGACCAACAGCACGGTGACCGCAGTCCCGACGCTGCCCTCGCCGAGGAGGAGCCTGGCCGCTGCTCCGAGAGTGATCTCTGCCCGCGGATGGACCAGCTCGACCGATGAGTCTGTCACGAGCGAAATCCATCCGGCCATCGACCCCGGCAGCAGCAGCTCCGCACCTCCGTACAAGACCACGCCTGTGACAACCGCTGAAACGATGGACGTGCCAAACCGCTTCCGGCGCAACAGCCACACCAATCCGAGGCCGAGCACCATGTGCGGCTTGAACGCCATCAATCCTGCCGCCACACCGGCGGTTCGATCGTGACGGTTCACCATCGCCCACGCGATGACCGCACCGAGACCGAGCATCAAGAACGCCGACTGACCCGGCAGCACCGTCTTGAACCCTGCAGGCCCGATGAACGCGATCAGGAACGCCACGACGCCCACGCGACGATGCAACTTTGCGAGCGATCCGGCCGCAAACGCTGCCGTCGCACCGAGCCACGTCCAGTAGCCGGCCTGGAATCCCATCCCAGACAGGGGGATCATCGAGATGGCGAACCACGACGGGTAGACGTATACGGCAGCGTCGGCAACCTCGTAGCTGACAGCGGAAGGGTTGTACAGGTCCGCTACGTTGCCAACGCGCGCAAGGGACCCAGCCACCGAGAAGGTCCGGAAATCGGGTCCTGCGTTGCTTCCCGGAAGCCCTGCAGTTCCAATGCCCAAGAGGAACTGGCCCCACAGGTACGCCGTATAGGCCGCAGCCAGTAGTGCGATGAGGCCAACAACGACGACGATCAGGCGCGACGGGCCAGACCCGTCATCGGCCCTCGCATCCCCTTCGGATCGAAGCGTCATCGTGTCCGGCTCTCCTTGTCGGCACCGTGATCAGGGCGATGGTACAGACAGGTGCCGCTGCGTCCACGAATTGCAGGTTTGGTACCGTGGAGTACCCGAACGAGGAAGCGCATGAATCTCACCGTCATCGACCATCCCCTTGCCCGTCACTACCTGACCATTCTCCGCAACAAGGACACCGAACCGCAGCAGTTCCGCGCAGCGGCCAAGGGTCTCGCTTACTCGCTCGTGATGGAGGCCACGAAGCGCCTCCCGCTCCAGCAGATCGAGATCGAGACGCCGATGGAGCCGACCGTCGGCTACGCCATCGACAACGTCGTCGCCGTCCCTGTGCTTCGTGCAGGCCTCGGCATGCTCGATGCCGTGCTCGAGATGATCCCCAACGTCAAGGTCGGATTCGCCGGAGTCGCGAGAAACGAGGAAACAGCCCAGCCCCAGGAGTACTACGCAAAGCTCCCCGACCTCTCCAACGCTTCGGTACTGATCTGTGAGCCCATGCTTGCCACGGGAGGATCACTCTCGTGGGCGGTAGACAAGGTGAAAGGATCCGGCGCCAAGTCGATCACCGCACTTTGTGTGGTGACGGCACCCGACGGTGTGAAGAAGATGTACGAGGACCACCCCGACGTCCAGATCATCGCTGCAGCGCACGATCGGGAACTCAACGAGAACTTCTACATCGTCCCGGGACTCGGCGACATGGGAGACCGGTTGTTCGGAACCCTGTGATGATCGACCGGGAGGATCGCTTCGCCAACGCCGTCATCGAGACGGTCACTGCGATACCTCCCGGTGAGATCTCCACGTACGGCGAGGTCGCCGAAGAGGCAGGGTTCCCCGGCGCTGCCCGTGCCGTAGGGAACCTCCTTCGCTCGACGCCCGGATTACCGTGGTGGCGCGTGATCGCGGCCAACGGACGCCTCGTCCCTGGATTAGAGGCCGATCATGCAGAGCGCTTGCGCAGTGAAGGTGTCGAGATCTGGAACGGAGCCGTTGTCATGAGAGATACACGATGACCTACTCGATGGTCGAACTCATCGGCAAAAAGCGCGACGGTACAAGCCTCACTCCGGACGAACTTGCGTGGATCATCACGCAGTACACAGCCGATGCCCTGCCCGACTACCAGCTCTCTGCGTTCCTCATGGCGGTCCTCTTTCGCGGTATGTCGGGCGTGGAACTCGCAGCCTGGACGGAGGCAATGCTGCACTCGGGGGAAGTCCTCGATCTGTCGAGCGTCGGTAAGGCGAAGATCGATAAGCACTCGACAGGCGGTGTCGGGGACAAGATATCCATCCCACTCGCCCCCATCGTCGCAGCGTGCGGTGTGGCGGTCCCGATGATGTCGGGGCGGGGTCTCGGACACACCGGAGGCACCCTCGACAAGCTCGAGTCGATACCCGGGTTCTCGGTCGACATCGACCCCGAGGTGTTCGCAAGCCAACTCGAAGACATCGGGATGGTGATGGTCGGCCAGACGGAGAGCCTCGTCCCGGCAGACCGCAGGATCTACTCGCTGCGAGATGCGACCGGAACCGTGCCCTCGGTACCACTCATCTCGTCGTCGATCATGTCCAAGAAGCTCGCCGAGGACCTCGACGGACTCCTTCTCGATATCAAGGTCGGCAGCGGGGCCTTCATGAAGACCAAGGCCGATGCAACCGAGCTCGCCACCACGATGATCGGCATCGGGGCGAGCCACGACACACCCGTCACAGCGATCCTCACGAACATGGATCAGCCACTCGGACAAGCCATCGGGAACGCGAACGAGATCCAGGAGTCGATCGCCGTGCTGCGAGGCGAAGGACCCGACGACGTCACGGAGTTGACGATCCGCTTTGCCATCGAGATGCTGATGCTCGCCGGCGAGTCCGACCCGATCATGGCACAGGACAAGGTACGGAATGCACTCGAATCCGGAACAGCGTTCGAGACGATGGTCCGCCTCACCGAAGCCCAGGGCGGAGACCCGTCGTACATCGAGCATCCCGAACGCCTCGAGATCGCACCCTATGAACACGTCATACAGGCACCCCGCGATGGCTGGGTTTCGTCGTGCGATGCCTTCGCCATCGGTACCGCAGGCGTCCGCCTCGGTGCCGGACGGGCGACGAAAGAAGACGAGGTCGACCCTGGAGTCGGGTTCTCGATCAGGGCGAAGATCGGCGATGCCGTGTCGAAGGGAGACCCGCTCGCAATCGTTGCATACCGCGACCGCGCCAAGCTCGAGAACGCCCTCGCCACCGCAGACGATGCGTGGTCGATATCGGAAACCCCGACCGCACGACCCAATCTGGTCCTCGAAACTCTGCGATGAACTACCACGCGATAGCCGCGGCCGCTGCGTTCCTCACTGCTCGTACCGGCGTCTCGCGGCACGACGCTCTTGTGGTCCTCGGTTCTGGTCTCGGGGAGTACGCGGAGCACCTCCCCGACGCTGTGACCATCCCGTACGAGGATGTCCCCGGCTTCCCTGTACCGAAGGTGACCGGCCACGGCGGGTCCCTCATCAGCGCCCCGATCGGTGACCGGCGACTCCTCGTCATGTCGGGACGCGTCCATGCATATGAGGGGTGGCCGATGAGCGACGTCGTGTTTGGCGTGCGAACGGCGATCAAAGCGGGGGCGAAACGGGTGCTCCTCACCAACGCTGCAGGAGGCATCAATCCGGCGTTCTCCCCCGGGGATCTCGTCATCATCTCGGACCATCTGAATCTGGCAGGAATGAACCCTCTCACCGGCCCGAACGACGACCGTCTCGGCCCGAGGTTCCTGGATCTCACGAACGCGTACACCGCCGGGTTGAGATGGGATCTCGCCGCCGTGCTCACCGACCTCGACCTCCCCGTCCACGATGGGGTCTACGCGTGGTTCCTCGGCCCGACGTACGAGACACCGGCCGAGGTCAGGATGGCCAAGACCATGGGGGCAGACCTCGTCGGCATGTCCACGGTGCCCGAGGTGATCGCAGCGAACCACATGGGAGCGCAAGTTGCGGCCATCTCCCTCGTGACCAACCTCGCCGCAGGGATCTCACCCACACCACTGAGCCACACCGACGTGACCTCCACAGCGGAACGAGCCAGGGCAACCTTCGCCAAGGTGCTCGACCGCTTCCTCCCGGTTCTCGTCGCTCGCGATGACTGATCGGTTTTTGGGCAAGCACTCAAAGTCCGTAACATGCACAACGATTCCCACCAAAGGAGCGGCAACGCCATGAACATCGCGGTCTGTGTCAAGCAGATTCCGGACCCGGCAACCCCGTACGAGCTCGATGGCGAGAACCACTGGGTCGTGCGTCCGAATGATCAGGTCCTCGACGACACGGACCGTGTCGGTGTCGAAGTCGGCCTCCAGCTCGCCGAAGCGACCGAAGGAACCGTCACCCTCTTCTCGATGTCCCCGTCGGGTTCGCTACAAGGCATCCGCCAGGCTCTTGCCATGGGGGCGGACAAGGCAGTTCTCGTCGATGATGCAGCGCTCAAGGGTTCCGATGCCCTGACGACTGCGAGGATCCTGAGCGCTGCCGTTCAACGTGAAGGCTTCGATCTCGTCATAACCGGCACCGAATCCACCGACGGCTACAGCGGCGTCGTACCACAGATGATGTCCGAGCTCCTCGACGTTCCGTGTCTCTCGTTCGCCCGCGGCTTCTCCGTCGCCGATGACACGGTCACGATCGAGCGCCAGACCGCTTCAGGGTACGAGACGGTCACCAGCCCCCTCCCCGCCGTTGTTGCGGTCACCGCCGGTGCGGTCGAGCCGCGGTACCCGACGTTCAAGGGGATCATGCAGGCGAAGTCGAAACCGGTCGACACCACGACCGCAGCGGACCTCGGGGTCGAACCCGTCGTCACACAGACGGTCACCGCCGTCGAACCCGTGGCATCGCGGGCAGCCGGTGAGCTGGTAGAGGACGATGGCGAGGCGTACCTCAAGATCGTCGAACTCCTCGAACAAGTGAAGGTGATCTGACATGGCTATCTGGGTATTCGCAGAAGGGATCGACGGGGCACCGACACCCGGGTCACTCGAACTCGTTTCGAAGGCGACCTCCATGGGTGACGCTGTCGTGTTCTACGTTGGTCCTGGATCATCCGATGCGTTCGCGATGCTCGGCGCCCACGGAGCCCGTACGGTGCACCACCTCGACACCGGTGACATCCTCCCAGCCGCTCCTGCTACACAGGCTCTCGCTGGGTTGATCGAAGGGTCCGACGCGAAGCTCGTCCTCTTCGGCATGGGAAACACAGACCGTGACGTCGCCGGGCGCCTTGCTGCGCGCCTCGGAGCGCCGGTCGTTTCCAACGCCCTCGATGTCTCTCTCGAGGACTCTGTCACGGTCACATCTGAGATCCTGGGTGGCAGCCTCTCGGTCACGACCCGGGTTGCATCCGATGGCCCTGCCTTGGTGATCACCAGGCCGAAGGTCTTCGTTGCCCAAGAGTCCGGAGGAGGTATTCCCGACGTCGAAACCGTCGCCCTTCCCGATACAGGTCGGTCCGGTGGCGCAACGATCACCGAACGCCACGTCGAGGCCTCAGAAGGGCCGGACCTGGAAGCCGCGCCGATCGTCGTGTCGGGTGGCCGTGGTCTGGGTGCAGCGGACAAGTTCGCGATGCTCGATGAGCTCGCCAAGTTGCTCGGCGGGGCCGTCGGAGGGACACGGGCCGTCGTCGATGCCGGCTGGGTGCCCTACTCGTACCAGATCGGCCAGACGGGAAAGACGGTCAAACCGAGCGTCTACATCGCCGCAGGCATCTCGGGTGCAATGCAGCACATCGTGGGTATGAAAGGTTCCTCGACGATCATCGCGATCAACAAGGACCCCGACGCGCCGATCTTCGGTCTCGCCGACCTCGGTGTCGTCGGCGACCTCCACAAGGTCGTCCCACAACTCATCGAGGCGCTCAAGTCCAGGAGCTGACTCTCTATCAGTAACGGCCGTCGGCTTCGCGCCGGCGGCCGTTACTCGTACGGTGCCTGCTACCGGAGCGCTTCGGGACCAAAGGACATCGGGAGTAGATCCTCGATCGTGACCACGACTGGTGAGCCGTCAGGAGCGCGGAGGATGACACGTTCAACCTGGAACTCCCGCATGATCTGACGACAGTTTCCACACGGCGTGCACAGCTCGCCGTCGAGACAGACGACAGCTACAACAGCGATGGCTCTTGCCCCCCGACCAACAGCGGTGGTGATCGCGTTCGCCTCGGCACATATCGACGCCCCGAAGGCAGCGTTCTCGATGTTCGCACCTGTGACGACCTCACCTCCGTCCGTTACGACGGCAGCACCGACACGGAAGTGTGAGTACGGCGAGTAGGAGCTCTCAGCTGCAACGGCTGCTCTATCGAGCAACTCGGCATCGGTCATATCTACCTCGCGATCAGCGCTTCGACGAAAGCCTCGGGATCGAATGGTAGGAGGTCGTCCATCGCCTCGCCGACACCGATGTACTTCACAGGAACACCCAGTGTTCGTTCGACGGCAATCGCTATGCCGCCGCGCGATGTCCCGTCGAGTTTTGTCAACACCAAGCCGGTGACGCCGACCGCTTCGGTGAACGCCCTCGCCTGCACGAGCCCGTTCTGGCCGGTGGTTCCATCGAGGACAAGAAGGGTCTCGTCGATCGCCCCCGCCTCGCGCTCGAGGATGCGCACCACTTTGGAGAGTTCATCCATCAGGTTCGTCTGGCTGTGAAGCCGACCGGCAGTATCGATGATCACCACATCGGCACCGTCGCTCTTCGCTTTCGAGAACGCGTCGAAAGCGACCGAGGCCGGATCGGCACCCGGCGTTCCCGACACGACGGGGACACCAACGCGGTCCCCCCATGTTCGCAACTGGGTATCTGCTGCAGCACGAAAGGTGTCTGCCGCTCCGAGAACGACCGATGAGCCGCCGCTCACGAGCTTGTTCGCGATCTTGGCGATACTGGTCGTCTTGCCTGTGCCGTTGACTCCCACGACGACGATGACCGCCGGAGAGCCCTCGAGATGCAGGATCCGATCCTTGCCATCGAGTATCGACACGAGCTCCCGTTCGAGGAGTGAACGGGCCTCCTCACCCGACTTCGGCTTCGCTGCCCTGACCGATGCGACGATCTCGGAGGCCGTCTGTGGCCCCACATCGGCTGCCACGAGTGCATCCTCGAGTTCCTCCCAGTCCTCATCATCGAGATGGGCCGACGAGAAGAGGCTGCCAAGCGCTCCAGCGAGGGCACCGCGTGGCTTTGCGAGGCGGTCACGCAACCCCTTCTCAGCCTTTCCAGGTGCTGTCACCGTCGACTGTGCAGCCGGGCTGTCGGGCCTGCGCCTCATTGCGATCACGGCTACCACCACGATCGCGACGACCGCAACGGCGAGAATGATGATCAGAATCGGATCCACGAACTACCTCTCAGGCTTCCACGCTGGCCCTAAACGGTAACGCTGCTCATGCGCTTCGAGATCACCTTGGAGGACTCCCCCGGCTCCATCGTGACACCGTACAGGACGTCGGCAGCCTCCATCGTCTGCTGCTGGTGTGTGATGATCACGAGCTGAGTGTCCACACGTAGCGTGTCGACGAGACGGAGGAACCGGTGGAGGTTCGCATCGTCGAGGGCAGCCTCGACCTCGTCGAGCACGTAGAACGGGCTCGGTCGGGCACGGAACACAGCGAACAGGAACGCCAGGGCCGCCAGTGATCGCTCGCCTCCACTCAGGAGGGAGAGTCTGCCAACCTTCTTGCCTGCAGGTTGCGCTTCGACCAGGACGCCTGTGGCGAGTGGGTCATCTGATTCGTCCAGCCGGAGACGACCTTTTCCCCCGGGGAAGACGAGTGCGAAGTTCTCCTCGTAGAACGCCGCGATCTCGGCGAAGGCCTCCTCGAAGAGGACGACCATCTTGTCATCGAGAGCGGCGATCACCTTCTTGAGCTCTGCACGGGAAGCGTCGAGGTCGCCAAGCTGGCTCTCGAGCTCCTCGACCTGGGCTGCGAGGTCCTCGTACTCCACTGCGGCGAGCGGATTGATGGGCCCCATGCGGCGAAGATCAGCGAGCAACGACTCCAGCCTGGCATGCGGATCGCTCCCCTCCTCCATGGTGGGCCTCGGAGCGGCGAGCGCCAGGTCCTCGGATGCATCCGCGTCCCTGCGCAGCGCCTCGCATGCAGCTTCGTCACGAACCCGAATCTCGGCGAGTTCGACATCCAGCTCGTTCAGCGTCGCCGATACGACTCGCCCGGCCGTCTCGAGTTCCTCACGTCGGTTCTCTGCGGTGACGAGCTCTGTATTCGCGCTTCCGACGCGCTCTCTCAGCAGCCGTTGGCGTTCGCGCAGTGCCTCGACATGGACAGAGACGTGCTCGATCGCCTCCGTAGCGATCGTGTCGATGCGTGAGAGCGCATCGACGATACCGTCGTCATCGGGAAGGAGGCGAAGTTGGTTCAACTCGCCCCGCACCACCGTGAGGCGGTGTTCGCTCATCTTGCGGCGCTCGGTGAGCCCTGCAAGCTCTGCTGTTTCGCTCTGCAACGCCTGGCGAGCGGTATCGCGTTTCACTGCGATCTCCTCGCGCCGGACGTTCAGGGCATCCCATGCAGCCTGGCGAACCGCTTCCTCTCCCTCGAACTCGGCGACCCTCTGGCGAAGCACCGCGATGCGTTCATCTCTGGCACGAACAGCGTCGGCGATCGCTTGGGTCCGCATCAGCAGCCGGTCAGACTCCTCGACCGATGCTCCAAGCGCACGATCGACGAGACCCAGGCCCTCCGTGAGACCACCGAGCTTGGCTTCGATCGCCTCGAGCTCCTCGAGCGCAGTCTGCTCCTCCTCGAACGCAGCATCGAACGTGTGCTGCGTTGCAGTCGCGATGCTCGATGCCCGTACGAGGTCACGCTCGACGGATTCGAGGGCGACACGAGACGACTCCAACGCTGCGGGTCCGGCGCCGTCGGGCTGTGCAACGATCATCCCCGTGGAGGTCACGACGTCGCCTTCGGGGGTCACTGCGCGAAGTCCCGGCATGCTTGCAACGATCTGCCACGCCGTGTTCCATCCCTCGACGAGAACAACGTCCCCGAGGAACCCGCCGGCGAGTTCTCGATCGGCTTCGGGTCCAAGGAGATCGATCAGCGGTTCGACGCCGAAACGTGCGGCGGCATCCCGTGCCAGTGAGTCGTCTCCTGCGTCGGGCACGACGAACGACACTCCACCGGTTCCCACGGCCTTGAGGGCCTCGATCGCTGAACGCATCTGGACCTTGCCTTGGGCTGCGTACGACGATCGCCACGCACCAAGGGCAGCATCGACTGCAGGGGCGTACTCGACGGGGACGTCGAGCAGACTGACCACAGCACCAAGAACGCCCTCGGATGTGTCGGCGATCTCGAGCGCACGTTCGTCGACAAGCCCTGCAAGCGCGGATTCGAGCGCCTCGACTCTTGCTTGGGCTCGTGCGACATCGAGTTGAAGGTCGTCGCTCGCTTGCCGTGCCTCTTGGAAGGCAGCTTCAGCCGCCCGGCGACGTTCTCGCTTGGTCTCATAGATCTGAGACAAGGAGGTCACAGCAATGTCGGAGCGCTGGATCTCGAGGTTCAGCCGCTCGATCTCAGATCGCTCGTCGGCGATCCGATCTTCGACCACGCGGAGTCGCCGCATGATCTGGTCCTTCTCGGTCGCGTCTCTCGCCGAAGCCGTCTCCAGAGAACGCAGATCCCCCCGGAGATTCGCGACGACGCCCTCCGTCGGAAGCTGGATCTGCTCGGCAAGCGATCGCTCCTCATCCTCAAGTGCCTGCAAGGCTTCTTCTCGCTGGGCGACATGTTCACGAGTTCGAAGCTCGAGACCTGCAGCTTCGCTGATCACCCGTTCGAGATCCCGAGCTTCGAGTTCAAGATCCTCGCGGCGCTCGCCTGCTCCCTCGAGACGCGACGTGATCGCCTGGGATCGTTCCCTCGCCACGAGCGAGATAGATGAGAGCCGCTCACGCACGGTCTCGAGGCGGGCTGCGGCAGCGGTATCACGACTCAACTCGACGCCGACGGCTCCTGCGGCTGTACGCAGACGATCGAGGTCTGTGCGCAGTGCTGCAAGTTCGGCGTCGGTGGCCGCAAGCGTTTGAGCTGCATCCTTGCGTTCGATCGTGGCTTCACCGAGGCGGGAACGCAGCACCCGAAGCTGTTCACCTCCGAGCCACAGTCGCAAGGACACGGCCTCTGACTTGACCGAGTCGTATCGCAGAGCAGCGTTCGCTTGACGTTTGAGCGGGCGCAACGCCTTGCGTTGCTGGCCGAGGATGTCCTTCAAGCGCTCGATGTCGTGACCCGTGCGTTCGAGTCGACGGACCGAACGGTCTCGACGACCGCGATGCTTGGTCACACCGGCGGCTTCCTCGATCACCGCTCGGTGATCCTGCGGGCTGGCGTTGAGTACCTCCCCGACCTGGCCCTGCCCGACGAGCACGTGTTGCTGACGTCCGATCCCTCCGTCCGAGAGAAGCTCCTGGATGTCGAGGAGGCGGCAGGGGACGCCGTTGAGTTCGTACTCAGACGTCCCGTCTCTGAACAGTCGTCTGGTGATCGTGATCTCTGCAAAATCGAGAGGCATGAGAGACTCGTCGTTCGCAAAGGTCAGCGACACCTCTGCCCTGGGCAAAGGTGGCCTCGTCGCGGTTCCTGCAAAGACGAGGTCCTCCATCTTCTCCGTGCGCAACGATCGCGTTGCCTGGGTGCCCATGACCCAGGCGATCGCATCGAGGATGTTCGACTTGCCGGAGCCGTTCGGTCCAACGACCACGTTCACGCCCGATGCGAAGTCGAGACGGGTACGGTCGGCGAAGGACTTGAAGCCACGAAGTGTCAGGTGTTTGAGTTTCACGAGTACAGAGGTTACCAGAGCGAATTACACGGTTGTAATCCTTTTTGCTCGTCGCGCTCACGACGTCCCTGATTCGAGCGCAACCCTTGCCGCGTCGATCGCCGCTGCCTTCTTCGATCCCCCGGTACCCACGGCGACGACCTCGCCGTCCACCAACGCCCTGGCGGTGAACTCAGCTGCATGGTCTGGTCCGGATCTGTCGTAGGCGAAGCTCACCACGCGACCCTCTCCTGCGAGGAGTTCTTGAAGGCGGGAGCGCGCGTCCATTACATCGGTCGATCTGTTCCTGGCATCGATCATCGGCCCCCACACCGTCCGTACGACTCGCTCCGCCTCCTGCCACCCACCATCGAGGAACACCGCTCCGAGCAGCGCCTCGACAACGTCGGACTGGATCGAGCGCTTGTGGCGACCACCGGATTGATCCTCGCCCCTCCCCAGTCTGATGACCGACGGAACACCGAGCTCGACGGCCACGTCGGCAAGCGACGTTTCGTCGACGACCGAGGCGCGCATCTTCGTCATCTCACCTTCGGGTGCGTCGGGCATCATCTCGTAGATGATGCACGTGGCGACCAGTTCCAGGACGGCATCTCCGAGAAATTCGAGGCGCTCGTAGGAGACCGCATCAGCATTCTCGGCTGTATAGGAGGCGTGGGTGACGGCTTCGCACACCAGGGACGGCTGCTCGAATCGATACGCCAATCGCTGTTCGAGATCGGCGATGGACGGATCGCACGGAGACATCGTCAACGCATCGCGGCGGAGATCCCGACCGAGATCACGTCGACGAGTCCCTGGTCGACACCCGCGGCGGCGATCTCGATGGCGTTGCTTATCGCAACACGCGAGGAGCTGCCGTGCGCTATCACGACAACACCCTTGGTTCCCACGAGGTGGGCCCCGCCGATCGTCTCAGACGACAACCGCTCTCGCAGTTCCATGAAGACCGGCATGAGCTCTGCAACGGCCGACTGGTACTCGGGCTTGGCGAGCATCTCGAAGACCATCCTCTGGATCACCTTGCCTGCACCTTCGCTCGTCTTGAGGAAGACGTTCCCCGTGAAGCCGTCCGTGACGATCACATCGGCTGTGTTGGCTGCGAGGTCTCTGCCTTCGACGTTCCCGATGAACTCGATCGCAGTGCTCGCTGAAAGGAGCTCGTAGGACTCTTTCTCGAGCGTTCGACCCTTCGAGCGCTCTTCGCCGATGTTGAGCAGGCCGACGCGTGGCTTCTCGACATCGCGGTACACCTGTGCGAGAGCGGAACCCATCACCGCGAACTGAAGGAGGTGCTCAGGTTTGCACTCGAGGTTGGCCCCGACATCCATGATGACATGACCCGTCGGGAAGATGGATCCAATGGCGGGTCGGGCGACACCTTTGAGACGACCGATGATGAACGCTGCGCACGCCATCGCTGCACCGGTCGATCCTGCCGACACGAGGGCGTCGGCTTCGCCGTCGGCAACCATCCTGGCTGCAACGACGATCGATGCATCCTTCTTGTCGCGGATCGCGTGAGTCGGATCGTCGTTCATATCGATGATCTGGCCCGCATGGCGAACCACGATCGAGATGTCTCTGCCTTCGAGAAGAGGCGCGATCTGCTCCTCGTCTCCGACGAGCACGATGTCGATACCGCCGACGGCCGCGAGGATTGCACCCTCGACGATCTCACGAGGAGCCGTGTCGCCCCCCATGGCATCTACGGCGATCAAGGACATGTTCTCTACGACGCTTCGATGACTTCGCGCCCGTTGTAGTTGCCGCAGTTCGAGCACGCGCGATGCGGCGCGTGCGGGGCGTTGCACGTCGAGCAACGAGCGATGGTCGGTCTTGCGACCTTCCACTGGGCCTTCCGGCGTCGGGTCCGGGACCGCGACATCTTCTTCTTCGGCACTGCCATGGTGAAAACCTCTTCTGTTCAATCCTCGGACTCGAGGAAGTCCTTGAGGACGGCGAAGGGCGAACGAGATTCGCCTTCATCATCCGCCGTGACTGTTTCCAAGTCTACTTGTACATTTCTCACAACTGCGCAACTGCTCTTCTGACACTCCTGGACGACCGGTAGTGCAAGGAGAACCTCGTCACGCAGGAGCTGCTCGACGTCGATCTCATTGCCGACAAGCGGATAGCTCTCATCGTCATCGTCGCTCGTGTCGAACAACGCACCGATGCTTGCCCGGCGCTCCGTGCGCATCGCGTCGAGGCACCGGAAGCAGGTATCGAGCGTCGTATACGTCACTGCCCCCGTCACGGCCACGCCTCCCGACACCGGATGCAGGATGAGATCGGCGACGATCTCGACTTCCGGGTCGACCACGCTCATCTCGATCCCCCAGTCGACAGATGCAGCTACGACCACCGGGCGCGGTGATGCGTCTCTGCCGACGAGATCGGCCACGTTGAGGAGAAATGCACTTTTTGCCATGGTGCGAGCGTACCCGAACCGATCGGGGATGCGCGCTCGTCGCTAACCCGAGATTGGAGGCTCGGGTGACGGCGGGAGTGCCTTGTGCAGCTCCGCTCTCGCCTCGGTGACGTATCGGTAGAGCTCACCAAGCACGGTCTCTGCTTCACCGAGGTGGCGTTCGGCGTAGTCCTCTGCTTCGAGGCGGATCCGTCGCGCTTCACTCTCTGCGTTGCGCACAAGCGTGTTCGCTTCTTCGACCGCTTCCTGCACGATGTAGTTCTCCGACACGAGGCGTTCGGACTCTGCCTTGGCGTTGGCGATCAGCTCGCGTGCCTTCTCGTTCGTACGTGCGATGTACGACTCACGCTCACGGACCATCCATCGAGCTGCCCGCAGTTCCTCGGGGAGTTCCTCGGATGCCTGATGGAGGCGATCGAGGAGATCTTCCTGGTTGATCATGACGTTGTTCGACAACGGCACCGCACGGGCAGCCTCGATCTCAGAGATGAGATCTTCGAGCAAGTCGGCGATCCGACCGGGTACCGGGGGTGACGGTCGTGCCTCTTCGGGGTGATCGATCATTCGAGACGCTCCTTCAGCGCTTTGGCGACGGGGTCGGGCACGAGCGCATCGACCGATCCGCCGAGTCGCGCCACTTCCTTGACGAGTGATGACGAGAGGTAACCGTACTCCGGCTTCGTCGCAACGAACATCGAGACGACCTCACCCGAGAGGTGCCGGTTCATCTGGGACATCTGGATCTCATACTCGAAATCGGTGACGGCCCGCAACCCCTTGACCACGGTCTTGGCCCCCATCTCGAGCGCGAAGTCGACGAGCAGTCCCTCGAAGGACGCGACCCGGACGTTGGGCCACTGCTCGCAACACTCCTCGAGCAGCGCGACCCGTTCGGCTGCCGTGAACAACGGCTCCTTCGAAGGGTTGTGCACGACGGATACAACAACGACATCGAAGAGTGCCGCGCACCGCTCCACGACATCGAGGTGTCCCTTCGTCGGTGGGTCGAAACTACCTGGCACGAGAGCTGTTATCACGACGTCGCCTTCTCCATCATGGTGACTACGGCATCACCGTAACGCCGCTCGTCGATACAAGTGAGGAATTCGGGCATCGCCGGGCTGCTTGCCGCTTGACGATGGAGGACGACAACGCCCCCAGGTGCGAGCACACCCTCGAGTCGTGTGAGGATCTCCGTCACCATCTCGTCGGGATCCGAGTACGGCGGATCGAGGAAAACGATGTCGTAGATGGGAGCCAGCCGGGCCAGAACCGACGACACCGAGCCCTGTACCACCGACCCGCCGAGCCCGACTGCTTCGACGTTCGCCTCGATGATCCTGATGGCGGCCCGGTTCTGCTCCACGAACGTGACCTCGTCTGCTCCCCTGCTGAGCGCCTCGAGGCCGAGCGAGCCGGAGCCTGCGTAGAGGTCGAGGATCGTGGCACCGACGAGGCGCTGCGTGAGGATCGAAAAGATGGACTCTCGCGCACGACCCGTCATCGGCCGTGTGCCAGAGGCAGGAACACCGAGCCTCCGACCCCTTGCCTCACCAGCGATGATCCTCATGTTCAACTCCTCGAAAGCCACTCTGCGTCCCGGCCGAAGAACTTCTCGACCTCCGCCATGACCCCGGAGACGAACGCGCCGTCACGGTCATCTGTCACGGCACGAGTCGCGACGCGATTCGCCGCCTCGAGCAGTTCGTGATCCCTCAGGATATCGGCAAGCTCGAGGTCGGGGGCGCCGGACTGTGCGCCGGCGAACACGGTCCCTTGACCTCTGATGGCGAGATCGATCGTGGCGAGCGCAAACCCGTCGGATGTCGAGGCCATCGCTTCGATGCGCTCCATGGCGTCTCCGCTCGAGACGTCCGCAGCGAGGATGCACGTGCCGCCGTGACTGCCACGGCCGACACGTCCACGAAGTTGATGGAGTTGGCTGAGGCCGAAGCGGTCGGCATCGCGAATGACCATCAACGTCGCATTCGGTACATCGATGCCCACCTCGATCACGGTGGTCGACACCAGCACATCGATCTCGCCGGCGACGACCCTTGCCATGATCCGGGCCTTGTCCTCCGACCGCATCTGTCCGTGGAGCAACTCAACGCGAAGCTCCGGCAGCACCGACGACACTCTCGAGAACTCGGCCGTGGCAGATCGGGCATCGATCTTCTGCGAGTCATCGACGAGCGGGCACACGACGAACACCTGGTTGCCCGACGCCACCGCGTCGACGATGGAAGCGTCGATCTCATCGTCGGCATCCTGTGGCATGGCGATCGTTTCTATCGGTGAGCGCCCCGGAGGCAGCTCGTCGATCACCGACACATCGAGGTCGCCATAGAGCGTCATTGCAAGGGTGCGCGGGATCGGCGTGGCGGTCATCAACAGGAGGTCCGGGACGTTGTCTCCGGCTGCCGAATCGCGAAGCACGACGCGCTGCTCGACACCGAAGCGGTGCTGTTCATCGACGACCGTGATGCCGAGCGACTCGAAGGCAACACCTTCCTGGATCAACGCCTGGGTGCCGAAGGCGATGTCGATCGTCCCGTCCTTCAGCCACGCAAGACCTTGCTCCCGCCCGACCTCTCCTCGGACGAAGTTGACCACCACGCGCCCGGATGTGAACAGCCCGATCCTCACCGGCCGATCCACCGTCGACTCATCCCCGTGGAACAACGAGGTCGTCCCTGCTGCCCCGATGTCGAGTGTCTCGGGTGCCATCCGAGCGTTCTCGAGAGCGAGCGCCGTGCCAAGGTAGTGCTGGGTTGCCAGCACTTCCGTCGGTGCCATGACCGTACCCTGGTGACCGCTCTCCACCGAAGCGAGCAGCGCTGCGATGACCACGACCGTCTTGCCTGACCCGACTTCCCCCTGGAGGAGCCGGTGCATGGGCATCGTCGAGGCCATGTCGTCGAGCATCTCTGTGAGCACATGCTCCTGCGCATCGGTCAGTGTGTACGGAAGGCTGGCAACGAACCGCTCGAACAGGGGTCCGTGAACAGCGTTGGCGATTCCGGCTCTCGACTCGAAGACGTCGTGAGCACGAACCCGCAGAGCCATCTGGATACGAAGGAACTCATCGAAGATCAGTCGACGTCTCGCCGGAGTGATCGCATCGTACGTCTCGGGAAAGTGGATGTCGCGAAACGACGTCGAACGGTCGACGAGCGAGAGCTGCTCTCGAACGTCGTCGGGAAGCACGTCGGCGATGGGCAGTGACCGGCGGAGCGCGCTGTCGACCACTTCCCGAATCTTGTGGGGCTTGAGCCCTCCAAGTCCCCCGTAGACGGGTACGACGCGTCCGGTCACGAGAGCTTGTGGACCCGACAGGTGGTCGATGTCGGGTCCCTTCATCTGCAACGATCCCCGGAAACGCTCGAGCTTGCCACTGAGCGCAACCTCATCACCCTCGGCGAGTCTGACATACGGGTTGAACCACACGACGCGCACGGTGCCGGTACCGTCGGCGAGGCTGGCCTCCACCATCGTGCGACCCCGCGAGATACGGCGCTTCGAGAAACGGGTGACTCTTCCAGCGATCGTGACTTCCTCATCGACCGGTGCGTCTGTGATCGCGAAGATCTGGCTACGGTCGAGGTAGCGACGGGGCACCGACAGGAGGAGTTCTGCGACCGAGGTGACACCCTGACCGTGGAGTTTCCTTGCGGACACGGGGCCGACCCCGGTGACGTTGATCACCTCGATGTCGGCGAGGTACGCAAGGGTTCGATATGAATCGGTGGCAGGTGGTGGCATGACCCTGATGTTGGTCGCGTGTTGAAGACAATGCCAGCATGCACATCGTCACGCCGGAGCCGAGTACGGTACCCCCGCTGCTATTCTCTGGCAGCACCTCAGGAGGTTCACCCCCACATGGCATACAGATGTGAGATCTGCGGCAAGGAGCCGTGGACCGGCAAACAAGTTTCTTTCTCGCACAAGCGGTCTTCCAAGACGTGGAGACCCAACATCCAGAAGATTCGCGTCAAGCACGGCAGCAACTCGCGCCGGGCACGCGTCTGCACCTCGTGCATCAAAGCTGGCAAGGTCGAGAAGCGATGAGCCAAGGCGTCGTCAAGGCGTACGACGGCGCTACGAAAGTCGGGATCATCGTTCGCGATGACGACCGTTCCGAGGTATTTCTCAAGCCGGGAAGTCTCGATGGTTCCATGTTCCGCCTCCTCCGGCAGGGCCAGCGGGTCCGTTTCGACATCACGGGCGATACTCCGCCCGTTGCCGTCAACCTCCGCTTCGGCTCAGACGGGTACTGAGGGAGGTACCAAGTACCTGGTACTTGGTACTTGGAGGATCGGCGGATGCGATCGGCGGGTTTACAGCTCACAGTCGGAAACTCGGACTGCTCCTGAATGTTCAGGTCTTGTCGGTAAACGGCAAACGGAGAACGGTAAACGGAGAACGGCCCCTTCCTCGGTGTGTCCTCGCACCGCGCAATACGCCTCTCGGTAGCTGCTAGCGTTGGGGCATGGTCCAAGCATATGTACTCATACAAACGGACAGCGGCAGAGCATCTGAAGTCGCCCACGCGATCGGCGAGATCGATGGGGTCGACTCGTCCGAGGCGGTGACGGGCCCGTACGATGTGATCGTCGCTGCACGAGCATCCGACGTCGACGCACTCGGGCACCTCGTCGTCAGCGAGATTCAACCGGTTCCCGGCATCGTGAGAACGCTGACCTGTCCGGTCATCCGCATCTAACGCGTTGCAAGCTTGCCGCGTTCTTCGTGACGTGTCATCGCCGCGTCGACCAGCCGGTCACAGAGTTCCGGGTACGTGAGACCTGAGGCGATCCACGCCTTCGGGAACCCTGAGATGGAGGTGAACCCGGGGAGCGTGTTCACCTCGTTGAAGAGGAACCGACGCGTCCCGATCTCGTAGAAGAAATCGATACGAGCAAGGCCGGTCAGCTCCAGGTGCTCGAAGATCTGCTCGGCCAAGTCCCGGACACGCTTCGATGCCTCATTCGAGAGTCGGGCCGGCGCCTCGAACGAACTCGAGTCGTCCCGGTACTTTGCGTCGTATGTGTACCAGCCATCGGCAACGACGACCTCTCCCGGCACCGAGCTCATAGGTCCATCGAGAACCCCGACTTCGATCTCTCGTGCGGTGACCGCTTGTTCGACGACCACTTTGTGGTCGTAACGGAACGCCCTAGCGACCGCCTCCTTGAGCTCGGCATCCGACGAGACCCTGGAGATCCCGACGGAGGAGCCTTGCGCTGAAGGCTTCACGAACACCGGGTACCCGAGCGCCCGTGACACTTCGTTGAGACACACCGACGGATCGGCGTCCCACTCCTTTCGTCGGACCGTCAGCCATGGAGCTGTGGCGATCCCCTTCGATGCCACGATCTGCTTCGTAAGGTCCTTGTCCATGGCAAGGGCACTGCCGAGAACGCCACAACCGGCATACGCAACATCGCACGTCTCGAGGGCACCCTGGACGGTCCCATCCTCGCCGTACGGACCGTGGAGGACGGGGAAGGCGACGTCGAACTCGATCTCATCCGACCCAACACGCAACGTGCCATTCGGAACGCTCAGCTGCACGGACCGCCCTTCGGCCCTGAAGGGCCGGGAGGACGTATCGGCGAGATACCACGAACCATCCCTATCGATCCCCACCGGTATCACACGGTGCCCGGAGTCGATGAGGGCGTCGTGCACTGATACCGCAGATGCACACGAAACCTCATGTTCCGAGGATCGCCCACCGAAGAGAAGGAGTACCTGAGCCATGGTGAAAGAGTACCGTGTCGCGCACGCACCGCTGAGGATTGGAACCTGTGGGTGAACGAGACCTGATAATCGACTACCGCGTGAAGGTCATCACCACGGGACTCATCGTCTCGTGGTTCGGCTTCGTCGTCTTCTCCCTGTGGACCTTCTCCCTGCCCGATGTCGACCCCACATCGATGATGATCGCCCTGGGTGGATTCTTCATCGGTCTCGTCATCCTGACGTTCGCCCCATGGCGGTCCCTCCTCACCTCACCCGTCGGTGATTGGCTGCTGCTCGTTTGGACGATGGCTGCGATCCTCGCGGTCTTGATGTTCGAGCTTCGAAGAATGGACCAGCCAAACGGAATGGGATTCCTCCTCATCGTGTTCTTTACGGCAGCGACGCTCACGCCGAACCGAACACTGATAACGATCGGCACGATCGCTGGAATCGCGTACGCTGCAGCCGTCATATCGTTCAACGGGATCGAGGCAACAGCTCTGGTCGGCCACCTGCTCCCGTTCATAGGTGCAATCGTGTTCGTTCTGCTGCTCTCCGTTGGGATCCGCGCACAACTCGAGCAGACGAGTGACGCCTATCACCAGCTCGCCCGGCGAGAGGCGGCGCTCGTCGACCAGGAACGCGAGCTTTCACAGCTCTACGACGTGTCGAGAACGATCGGTGCCGGGTCCAAGCTCGATGAGGTCCTCCCTGAACTCGTCGGCCGTGTGGCGATGTCGGTCAACGCGCGACTCGGTCTCGTGCTCCTCTACGATCCAGAGAGTGAAGCGCTCGATCTGATGTCTCCGATCTGGGTAGCGGGCCACACGGTTCGCGCCGACGCTTTCCACCTCGGACTCGATGAGTTCGGTATCGGGCAACGCGTGTTCATGAGCAACGATGCCGAGGTGATCAACGAGATCTCGCGAGAACACATCCGGGATCGACTCGTCAGCGAGCTCGAGGCGGAACGTGTTGCCGCAGTTGCTCTCCGTGTCGGCAACCGAACTATCGGCGTCCTCCTCGTTGGCGACAAGGCCGATACGTTCTCGGAAGCCGATCTCGACACCCTGCATTCAGTGGCAGCTCCCGCAGCACTCGTGTTGAACCAGATGGCACGCTACGAGCAAGCTCGTTCGACGAGCGAGCGAATGGCCGAGCTCGCTCAGCTGAAAACCGATTTCGTATCGGTCGTCTCACACGAGCTCCGCACGCCGTTGACGTCGATCATCGGCGCCCTGGGAACGCTCCAACGCCCAGAACTCGCCCCGCAGGACCCAAGAGCCCGCCAGCTCGTCGAGATGGCTGCGAAGCAATCGAACCGGCTCAAAACGCTCATCGAGGATCTTCTGGTGGTCTCTCGGATCGAGGCCGACTCTCTCCCGATGCGTCCGAGCACGATCGAACTCGAGCCGTTGCTCGACGGCCTTCTCGAGTCCCTTCCCAACGGCGACAGGGTCCTGTTCGAACCTGGTGATGCGATCACGACCGTGATCGCAGACCCCGACCACCTTGCCAGGGTGTTCACGAATCTCGTGGACAACGCCATCAAGTACGGAGGTGACGGTCCGATCGAGATACGCACCACGATGGGACGCGGCGAGGTTCACGTCTCGGTCGTCGATCACGGCCCCGGTATCCCTTACGAACAGCACGACCGCATCTTCGAGCGTTTCACACAGCTACAACCTCACGCAACGAGATCCAAAGGTGGGGCAGGACTCGGACTGTCGATCGTCAAGGGTCTCGTCGAGGCGATGGGAGGACACGTCTGGTACGAGCCCTCGGTCGGTGGCGGGGCGACGTTCACCGTCGCTATCCCGACTCCCTGATCAGAATCCCTCGGTCTCCCCCGCCGCAACGGCGTGGAACCCACCGTCGACGTGCACGATCTCGCCAGATGTTGCCAATGCGAAGTCCGAAAGGAGGACGCAAGCCATCTTGGCTACCGGTGATGGGTCTCGAGGATCCCAGCCAAGCGGTGCTCGCACCTGCCAGAGGTTCTCGAACTGCACGAACCCTGGTATCGACTTCGCTGCCACCGTTCCAAGCGGCCCTGCCGACACCAGGTTGACACGGATGCCTTCCTTACCCAGATAGCGGGCAAGGTACCGGTTGACCGACTGCAGCGCGGACTTGGACACACCCATCCAGTCGTAGGCCGGCCACGCCAGCGAGTTGTCGAAATCGAGACCGACCAACGCTCCACCGCCCGCCTTGGCGAACAAGGGTCGCAACCCGGTCGCAAGCGTCTTGTACGAGAACGCCGACGTCAAGAAAGCGATGCTCGCCGATTCTGCCTTCGTCTCGAGAAACGAACCTCCGAGTGCGTCTTCGGGTGCGTAGGCGATCGCGTGCAACGCACCGTCGATGCCACCCCACTTCGTGTCGAGCTCTGCAGCCAGAGCGTCCATGTGGGCGGGCTCGTTGATGTCGAGCTCGAGGACGTCGGCGTCCTCGGGGAGTCGGCGTGCAGATCGCCTGGTCAGAGAGAGTCCACGCCCGAACCCGGTGAGAACCACCTCAGCTCCCTGTTCCTGGGCGACCCTGGCGGTATGCCACGCGATCGAGTCGTCGGTGAGCACACCGGTAATCAACAGCCGTTTGCCAGCAAGCATCCTCACCCCTCGTTCGTTGGAATCAGACAATAGACAGACCGTTACGACACGTTGGCCCAGGCACGCAGCCCGAGCCCCATCACGAACAGCAGCAGGATACCGTAGGTCAGCGCCGGCTTTCGTGCCATCGTCGTGCGGTACAGGTACGCGAGCGTCAACACGACCACGATCACGACACCGTAAAAGACGTGGAACGCGTTGCCGGGCCGCTCTCCGTTGCTGTACATGTAGACACCGGCCGCCACCTGGATCAGGATCGCAGCTATCGCCGCACCTCGAGCCCAGACGAAAAGACGCGGAGGCTCCTTCTTCATGATCGCCAGGGCAAGCCCCCAAATGCCCACGGCACCGGTGCTTGCGATCGCCACATAGAACCACGTCTGGTGGAACTGCAGAACCGTATCGAGATTCACCCCGACCTCCAAGGTCACGTGTAAACGACGAGTCACGAGAACCCACCGTGGTGGGGTAGGTTATCGACATGATGGAACTCCACCCACACGACATAGCACACGGCGGCGAAGCGGTCGCACGCCACGACGGTAAGGCGTACTTCATCCCGGGAGCGATGCCCGGTGAGGTCGTCACGGCAACCGTCGTCGAGGACAAGGGCTCCTGGGCCCGTACATCGCTGGTGAGCGTGATCGCAGAGTCACCCGCCCGACGAACCCCACCGTGTCCGCACGCCTCCGATTGCGGCGGATGCCAGTGGCAGTTCGCCGATGAGGAAGAACAGCGCAGATGGAAACGATCGACTGTCATCGGCCAACTCGAGCATCTTGGCAAGATCGACACGCCGCTCGTCCACGAGACCGTCGCAGCAGGACCGGACCTCGGGTACCGCAACCGGATGGATTTCCGTGTCGTCGATGGGTCGCCGGCCTTGTTCCGCCAACGGTCCAACGATCTCGTCCCGCTGAGAGAGTGTCTGTTGATGGTGCCCGAGCTTCAAGAGGTGTTCTCCCGGTTGGGCGACCTCTCGGGCGTCGAACGCATCACGTTGCGGGCGGGAACCAACACCGGATCTGTGATCGCCGTCGTGGAGGGCGATCTACCAGATCAGATCGACACATGGGGTATCACCGTGGTCCATCGAACGGACCGAGGGATACAGACCGTCATCGGAAACGACGTCCTCACCGAGATCATCGACGGTGTCACGTTCACGATTCCCTCCGATGGCTTCTTCCAGAACAACACCGATGGTGCCGAAGCGCTCGTGCGGCTCGTGGGCGATGCTCTCGATGTCGAACCGCATGAGACGTTGCTCGACGGCTACTGCGGAGTTGGGCTGTTCGGTGCCACCGTCGGACGATCTTGCGGGCGCGTCGTGGGGATCGATTCGACCCCCGGTGCCGTCAAGTACGCCCGCATGAACCTTGCGAACGCCGGTATCGACCACCATGTGATCGCAGGTTCCTTCACCAAGGACATCGAAGCTCTCGACGAGTACTGGGACGTCGCCGTCGTCGATCCACCCCGCAAGGGTCTCGGAGCTCGAGGGGTGGAGGCAGTCACCGCAGCGATGCCCCGACGGATCGCCTACGTCGCCTGCGACCCAGCGTCACTCGCACGGGATGCGCGCACGCTCTCTGAGTACGGCTACGAGTTCGTCGAGGCGACACCGGTCGACATGTTCCCCCAGACCTACCACATCGAGATCGTTGCCCGGTTCGATCGCCTCCAGCTCGACGACGACGATGCCTCAGACCGGGACGACTCGTGACCGCAGTATCGGCTGAACCTCCTCGATGAGACTCGAGACACCGCACCAACGGCGACGGCGACACGCCATCGAGGCCCCGTTCCCCGAAGCCTGGAGCGAGATCCTGGACGACGACATGGTGCACTGGCGTTGGCTCGACGACGATGAGAGGAGTCGCCTCGAGGACCTCATCAAGGCGTTCCTCTTCGACAAACGGTTCGAATGGGTGAGCGGCATGGTCGAGTCGGAGGAGGTCAAAGTACTGGTTGCTGCTTCGGCCTGCCTGTTGATCCTCGGCCTCGAGCACGCCTACTACCGCGACGTCGGATCGATCATCATGTACCCGAGTAGTGTCGTCGTCGCGGGCCGGCGATCGGCACCACAGCCAGGGCAGTTCGAGACTGATGCGATCGTGCCGATCCTCGGCGAGTCGTCTCTGCACGGGCCGATGGTGATCGCCTGGGACGCTGCGAAACGATCGGCGGCGCATCCTCACACGGGCCACAACGTCATCTACCACGAGTTCGCTCACAAGATCGACATGGCAGATGGATCTGCCGACGGTCTCCCTCCAATGGACCGAGCCTTGCGAGACACCTGGGAGGAGATTTGTTCACGCGAGTACAACGCTGTGAGAGATGGCACGAGCGACGACCTGCTCCGCGACTACGCAGGGGTCAATCGTGCAGAGTTCTTCGCTGTGGCGACGGAGCTCTTCCTGGACCGCCCGATCGACATGGAGATGCACAAACCCGATCTCTACGGTGTGCTACAAGGCTTCTACCAGCAGGACCCTGCTGCTCGAGCGCGCAGGCATCGCCGCGGGACACACAGTGTCTAGATCTCGTCGAGGAGCCGTTTGCGCTTCTCTTCGTACTCATCTGGTGAGATGAGCCCCTCGTCGCGCAGCGCAGCGAGTTTCCGAATCGACGATGCCGCATCGGGGGTTGGAGGCATGGGCTGGGAGGGAGCAGCCCCACCTGTGCCGCTGAGTTCGATCGTGCGCTGCTCTCTCGTCTTGTAGAGCAACGTCTGGAACTGGTCGGGGCGCGGGATGTTCGAGAACTTGCTCTGGCCCGACGATCCGGCAGACTCGATCAGCAGGTCACCGGCACCGAGCATGCGTTCGAAGACGCTCTGGGAAAAGTTGACGTTCGTGATCCGTTCGAGCGGTATCTCCACGCCGGACTGGGCGATCAGACCCACCCTGGTGACGAGCCGCTCGGTCGTCAACACGTACCGGGTGAACCACCAGTTGACGAGCGGCCTGATGACGAGGAACCCGGCTGCTGCAAGCACAGCAATGAGCCATACCCACCACAGACCTCTGACGAACCAGGTTGTGACACCGAGCACGACGATGAGGAGAACAAACCACAGGAACGGGATGAACAGCAGCTTCCAGTGCGGTCGGAATGAGGTGATGATCACCTCATCGTTGCTGAGCGCATCTTCGGGCCAAGACATGGGGCCATCCTAGCCGATGGCCGGGGGCCCAGGACCGGAGCCCGGGCGCGAGAAACCCCAAGGAAGCCGGAGCCCCCTTGGGGTGTTCTCTGCGTCCCCTCCGACCTTTCGGCCGTCGGTTTCGCTGCTCCGCAAGCGGAGCCGGATGCGAATCGAGACTCGCACCCATCCCCCTGGGAACCGCCCCGACCTAAGCCGAGAGGCGAGGTGTGAACCCCGGACACCCGGAGGTGCCCTCTCAAGGAGCCAGTCTGTTGCCAGACCGGTTGCCGGTTTTGAGGCCGGCCGCCCCGAGTTTCCCCGTGACGCTCGCCTCCGGGTTTCCCCGGTTGCGGACCGCTTCGGGTTGCCCCTCTGCAGTACTCATAATCTGCCACAGACCAGAGGTTCTCGCAACTCAGGTCGGTACTTGATTTTCGCGCTTCACAGCCATTTTTCGCGGTCCTTGGTACCGTTGGGAAGTGACCCTCTCAACTGCCCTGATGCGCACCGTGATCGCCCTCGCGCTCGTTGGTTCCGGGTGTTCCATCTCGCGCCCCGACGTCACAGGGACCAGCACCGTAACACCCTCATCGACCCCGTTTCCGGCCGATCTCACGGCCGATCTCACGCTCGACCCCGACGGCATCGGGCCGTTCTCACTCGGTGACGAAGCTGTCGTCGTGCTCGAGGGGATCTCGGCGATCATCGGGGGCTGGGACGTCGATTCCGCCGACGACGTCACCGGCGTGCAACTGCCGGACTGCGCCGGGGGGACGCCGCGCGTGGTTGCTTGGGGGTCCCTCGCTCTGGTGTTCACCGGGGACGCGGATCGCGAGGTTCTCACGAGTTGGTCCTACGGGTTCGACCCGTTGACCGGCAACTCACAGGATCTGCGCCAACTGGGCCTCGTGACCGCCGCGGGGATCGGCCTTGGATCGACGAGAGCCGAGCTCAGCGATGTGTACGGCGGTGCCATCTCATTCATCGACCGGCCCCCCATCGACAGTGCCGTGTTTGCGATCGATGCGGATACGACACCACACCTGTCCGGAAAACTTGACGCAGCGGGCCCGACCGGGATCGTCGACCTGATCCAGATCGAGCCGACCTGCTGAGGGGACGGAGTA
>CAYLVM010000011.1:28045-35208 GCA_964387145.1 uncultured Acidimicrobiaceae bacterium | reverse complement strand
GAACCCTTGACCGCAGTCCACAGCTCGATGAGCCGCTCCGTCGGGGAGTCCTCGGCGTTGGCCTTGACTTCCATGACGATGCGTCCATCAGCGTCGTACTTGGTGTTTGGGTCGATCCCGTTGCACGGGAAGCCAGCATCCTTGCTCGGTGCGTCATCGTCACCGTACTGCATGCCGTTGGCTGCGTTCCGATCCACATCGGGCAGTTCCCACTTACAGACGATCTGTGGCGCAAGGCCGTTTCCGCTTCCGATCACGGCACCCGTATCGACCGATCCGCTCCCGCCCACTACAATGGCGGACGCTGGAACGATCGCAAGGACCGTAGCGATCATCGCGAGTACGGCGAGTATGCCGAATCTCGATTTCCATTTGCTCAACATTCTGTCTCCTCTCGCTGCTATTGGATGGCTCACGACCGGTTACCCGAATCCTCCCTTTCCTCCTCACCCGTCGGAACCTGTGCCGTTCCCCTTCCGCGCGAACGGCATGTGTCTCCCCGCCGACGCTACGCGACGCGAAACCACGGATGGTGATGTGCAGAGTGATTGACCCGTTCTGGCCACGAAAGTGACCCGGGGTGGGCTAGGAGCCGTTGGTGAGTTCGTCGAGGAACGCCCGCGTATCGACGTACAGCAAGGGGCAGAGGCTGCCCGATGAGAGGTTCACGATGGTCACGGATGCGATGTAGTCGTCGGCTGCCGGGGAGGTTGGATCCCTTCCTCCGGCTCGGGCGACGACGTCGACGACAGAGGCGATGGCCCGGTCGATCGGGAGGTCGGCGTCCCTCGCCGCGCAGTAGAGGTACCCGAGGTACAGGACCGCGTCGTCGTCGAAGAGGTCGAACACCGAGGCTGCGACGGTGCTGTTCGGGTCCTCGCGGACCGCGGCGATGTAGCGCTCCTCGATATCGGGTGCAACCCTGTCGCGCTCGATTGCGATACCTCTCGGCAGGTTGATTCCGTTGAGTTGCGCTGCGTCGAAACCGTTCAGATACTCCGCCACCGGTCCGTAGGTCGGGATGTCGATCGTGAGCGGAGGCGACGACGGTTCGGCTTGTGACTGCGGCTCCGACCCGGCGCACCCAGCGATGAGCAGGGATACGAACGCGAACGTCGCCACCGTGAGCATCCTCTTCATCGCAAGCTCCCCCCTACCGTGATCGACGGAGCAGAATCGGTCTCGTGCTCCGTCTGCCTCCAGTACCGAATCGTTGCACCCCCGAGAAGCAGAGTCAACACCACGAACAGGGAAACGAAGAGGAACACGGGGAACCCGGACCCCACGTCCCACTGCAGCGCCACAGCTTCACTGGCAACGTCGTTGCCCTCCCACCGCCCGGTGATCTCGTACTTCCCGTCTCGTTCGATCGCAACGAAGATCTCCGCTGTCCCCATCTCGCCGGGTTCGGCGTGGACACGGATGGATCTCACAGCAGCGATCGGTGCGCCGTCATGGGATGCCGATCCGACGAAGGCCACGTCGACAGGCTCTGCCCCATCGTTCACGAACGAGACGACGAGTCTCGTGACCCCACCCGGCTCGGCCGGGTCGGTGACGGTGATATCGAGCGGCGAAACGGAGGTGGCGGTGGCACCGGCTGGCGTCAGGTCGATCACGTCGGTCTCGTACCCTATCTCGGAAGAGTCCAACAGGACGACGAGATCCATCGTGAGCTCCTCTCCGGCGACCCCCACTGCCTCGACACGGGCGGAGAGGTCGACAGACTCACCCGGTCGGAGAGCAGCGAACTCCGTCGTTGTGCGCGAACGTACATCTTGTTGGCTCGAAACGGTGATCGCCATGCTTGGTCTGGCGGTAACTGTTCCTGTGTTCGTCACGGTCGCGTTGACGACGATATCCGCGCCCACCGGCACCGCGCGCGGGACGACAACCCGCTCGAGTGATCCGGCAATGGTCGCGTCTCCGGTGACTCCGATGGTGATGGGAACAGCGATGGCGGTTTGGATCTTTGCCGCCGGCGCGATCGTGGATATCTCAACAGCGGCAACATAGGTGCCGTTGCCTGCATCGAAGGGGATCGTGACGGTCACCTCGACGAGTGCCCTGCCATCCTTCCCTATCTCGACGGTCGGCGACGGAGCCGACGAGCCAAACGGCGTGACGGTCACCCACTCGCGTGCGGGACCAGTGACCGTGACTGCAAGCGCTGAACCGGCGACGGACTCGGCCAGCAGAACAAGTGTTCTCGTTTCACGACCGTCTCTCGTGAGGGAGAACTCCAGGGAGTCGGGTGCAGATCCGACACCTCCTGCGTAGGCGAACGGGGTGAACGCCTGCAGGATCACCACGGCCACCGCGATGAGTCTGCCGAGCGTCACTTCTTGTGCCCGTTGCCGGATCTGCTTCCATTGCCGGAGGGCTCGGAGTCGCTGTGTGCCAGGCGGATCAGCTCGGCCTGAGAGTGCACGCCCGTCTTGCGGAATATGGACTTGAGGTGGTTTCGCACGGTGTGGGTCGAGAGACACAACATGTCGGCCATCGTTGAAACACGGTGACCCACCATGAGGAGTTCGAACACCTCTGCCTCACGAGGAGAGAGGTGATCGAGTCCAGGAACGCTCTGCTCATCGCATCGCCTGTCGGCGTATCCGAGTGCGTCGAGTTCGTGTGCGATCGTTGCGAGCGCCTTCTCGAGCCGACGTGTGTGGTGTGCTCTGGTATCGGACGGGGCGTGGAACACCCAGAGCATCCCGACGGGGGTGTTCCCGCCGTTGATGACCGGAATCAGGCTGACCGGTATATCGATGTTCTCCCCCTCCGCATCGATGATGGGGAATTCGAGAACGACACAGTCCTTCTGGAACGACCCGCGGCTCATCATGTCGATGTAGGCGAGGTAGCGGTCGTAGCTCTCCTTGGGGAGGAACGTTGGGGGTGCCGACGACGCTTTCGGTTCACACGCATCGTGGCCGACTAGTTGATCGAGAGCTGCGTTGCTGTAGAGCCTGACGCCGTTCAAGTCTGTTGCGAGGATCCCGTCTGAGAGAACGGACAGCAGTGACCTCAGCGACGGCTGGTCCCGGACGGCCTTGTCGAGGAGGCTCATCGCTCACGACTCACAGTGGTGGATGGGCCCGCGTCGAACAAGAGAACCCGACGGTGTCGTGCCAGCGTCGAGCAAGGCGAGGTCACCTTCCCTTGCATCTATGCCCCTCTTCCATGCCCCTCTGCGTCGCCAACGGCGTCAACAGACTCGATCGCTGCCCAACGCGATGCTCGAGTACCTCAAAGCGTACGCTTGGTGTTTCCCCGCGCATAGACCGTTTTCCGTGCCCCTCTTCTCAACCCCTCTGCCGGTACCAACGGCACCGACAGCCCCGATCGCAGCCCAACGCGCATCTCGAGTACTTTCAAGAATACGCTCCGTGTTCGTCGGCGAATAGGTCGTTCGACCTATTCGCGGAGAGTCCCGAGAATGTGTCGATCGTGTGATCATCTGTGCGCTGTACGCTCCTGACCGTGACCAACACCGTCTCATTTCTCAGCGATTTCGGGTACACAGATGAGTTCGTCGGCGTCGTGCACGGCGTCATCGCCCGTATCTCTCCCTCGACGCGCATTATCGACATCACGCACGGGGTACGAAGAGGAGACGTACACGGTGGGGCGATGGCTCTGACGCGTGCGGTGCAGTTCATGCCCGATGGGGTGTTCCTCGCCGTCGTCGATCCCGGCGTGGGAACCGACCGAAGGGCGATAGCGGCAAGGACCTCGGTGGGGTATTTCGTCGGACCGGACAACGGGGTGCTTGCGCCTGCAGTTGCGATCGTCGGTGGTTCGGATTTGATCGTGTCTATCGAGGATCCACAGTTTCGACTGCCATCGGAAGGTGGCACCTTCCACGGGCGGGACGTGTTCGGTCCGGCGGCAGCCGTTCTCGCTTCTGGGCAGGCAGCCATCGAAGACCTCGGCCCGGTGCTGTCGCCCGGCTCGATTCATCCGCTGCTGATCCCCTTGGCCGAGCCATCGGGTGACGGCGGGATCAAGGCCACTGTGCTGTGGATCGACTCGTTTGGGAACGTTCAGTTCAACGTTGGGCCGGACGATCTTGTCGATCTCGGGATGAAACAGGGCGACGACGTCTCCGTGGCTTGGGAGATGGTCGATCACCGTATCGCGTGGCGAGGCGCGTACGGCGACGTCGATGAGAACGACGCTGTGTTGCACATTGACTCCCACGGTCAGATGGCTCTTGGTGTACGTGGCGGGCGTGCCGACGAGACGTTCGGTATCGGTGTGGGCGACTCGGTCGTCATCAGGCGGCCGGATGGTGGGAGCCGCATCGAGATCACCAGCGCAGGCTGAGCACCCGAATCCGGTTACGGTGTCAGGCCGCCCGTGAGCAACTTGATGACGAACGCAATCACGATGAGCGCCAGGACTACGGCGATCGCGATAGAGGTAACGGGTCTCACAAGGAGAACGTACCAGGAAGATCAGCGAATAGGTGAATGCGGTTGGTCGGTTTGCAGCTCACAGATCACAGTTCACAGTCGGAAGCCCGGGCTGATTCCGGATGCTCGGGTTTCGTCGGTAGACGGAGAATGGCTGCCCCCATCTGCTGATCTTCTACGCACAACGAATGACGCAGGTCAAGACAGTGGGAGGGTCGGTACGCTAGTTGGATGCGTGTGATCGTCTATACCCGTCAGGGCTGCCCGCTGTGTGAGAAGGGTATCGCCGTCGCCCGTGGCGTATTCGGTGAGGACCGGGTGTCGCTCATCGATGTCGATCTCGATCTCCAACTTCTCGAGCGTTACACCGATCGCGTCCCGGTCATCGAATCGGAAGATGGCACGGTCATCGACGAGGGGAACGTGAGTGAAGAGACCTTGAGTGCGTATCTCGAGCGTTGAGGGTTCACAGTCGGGTCTGTGATCTGTCGTCTGTGAACTGTGAACTTCCTACACGTTCACCACGCGTTCGATGGCGTTGTAGACGTGTTCGGTCATTCCTGCCTCGTCGGGGTCGAGGAGGTTCGCCATGACCTTGAGGGTCCACTCCATGAGCGGACGGGACCGAAGGCCCACGGTTGTCAGTGTTCGCATGATCGCCGGGTTCCCGATCGCTTTGACAAAGACCCTGGCGACCCGGTGGTAGTCCCCGTAGGTGTCTTCCAGGTCGCGCGCGTAGCCGGCGAGCGCCAGGTGGTCGCCGGCGGCTGCCTCGGCCATGTGTGTCGCCGCCAACCTTCCCGTCTCGTAGGCGTAGTCGATGCCTTCGCCGTTGAAGGGGTTGACGGCACCTGATGCATCTCCGACGAGTGCCCAGTTGCGGCCGATCTTCGGCCCGACCGAGAGCGACATCGGAAGCTTGCCGCCGAGAGGTTTGGTATGCGGCGTCACATCGACGACCTTCCAGTGTTCTGGCAGCGAGTCGATGTAGGCCTCGAGGATGCGGGACGTGTTGACGTCCTTCCAACCCTTGAAGGTCGACACGAGTCCGGCACCCACGTTGATCTCTCCATCTCCGAGCGGAAACACCCACCCGTATCCCGGCATGGCGTCCCCGTTGCGGTCACGGATGTCCAGCTGGCTTTCGATGAACGGGTCGTGCGAGTTCGGGCTCTCGTAGTAGGCGCGTATGGCGAGCCCGAACGGGAAGTCCTTGCGTCGTGACGCGCCGGCGTCGCGACCGAAGCGAGAGTTCGACCCGTCGGCGATGACCACGAAGTCCGGCGTGACGGTCCGCTCCCCGTCAGCATTTGTGAGCGTGACTGCAGCAATGATCCCGTTGTCGACGATCGGTGTGGCCGTCGTTCCCTGCTCCACGTGGGCCCCCTGGGCCTCGGCGAGCGATGCAACGGCATCATCGAGATCGGCGCGACGCATCGTTGCCCCCCAGTTCGGGTACATCGAGTGGTCCGGCCAGGGCATCTCGATCTTCATGCCGCCTGCGTACGCACGAAGCCCATCGACACGATGAAGGTCGAGTTCGGCGAAGTCGAACCCCATGTCGAGCAGTTGCTTGATCGCTCGTGGGGTCAACCCATCTCCACAGGGCTTCTCGCGCGGGTACGTCTTCTTCTCGACGAGGTGGACGTCGAGACCGTCGCGTGCCATCCAGTAGGCAGCAGACGCGCCACCCGGGCCACCACCGACGACGAGGATGTTTGGACTCATTGGCGGGAGGCTACCGCTCGATGGTGTGAGCGGGATCAGCCGTCGGAAGCTTCGACGAGGCCGCAGTCGATCTCGGCATCTTCGAGAGGCTGACCACCGAAGGCCACACGTTCGTACAATACGACCTGGGCCACCTGCTGTTCCGTGAGCGACGCGCCGAACGCGGGCATCAGGCCGACACCACCCACCTGCTTGTTCGTTGCACCGTACGTGGGATCGGGCCAGCCGGCAGTCCCGAGCGAGACCCAGCTGATCTGGTCGGAACACGAACCGCCGGGGAACGTCACGAGTACGGCACCGGCAGCGAACGCGGGACCCACGCCGCCGCTTCCGTCACCGCTGTGACACGCGGCGCACTGTGCGTACAGTCCGCCGCCTGCAGCGAAGTTGTCCACCGTCGTCTCACCGTAGGTGCCACCGTCGCAGTTGACGGCTTCACCGGTCGCCGGATCCACGCGCAGTTGTCCGCCGGATCCGCAGTCGGGACCGTTCGGTGAGACGAGGATGTAGGTGACGGCGAGGAGCGGAATGAGGATGAAAGCTGCAGCGAGCCAGAGGGGGTAACTTCCTCGCTTCGTCGGCGTCCCCCCATCGCTGAGGGAATCCATCTCGTCCGGCTGTGCCGATGCTTCGATGACCTCGATCCCAGGCACTCCCGTGTCGGCTACTTCTGGTGTCGAATCGATGCCATCTGATGCTGTGTCAGTCGCGGCGGGTGCGGCTGCTGGAGAGGTGGGTGCGGCTGGTGCGGGTGTTGTGGGGTCGATGCCTGCCCATTCGGCGAGTACGGCTTCGATCGGTTCGCCGGTCTTTTTTGCGCGTGCTTCAGCGGAGCGTTGTGCGAGTGCTGCGGGCATCCCTTTGGCTTCTGCGACCTTGGCAAGGAGTTCGTCCATGGTCATGGCGGCCCCGGTCGCCATGACAGCAGCAGCAGCAGCAGCGGGTGCGGGTTCAGGTGTTGCGGGTGCGGCTGGTGCGGGTGTTGTGGGGTCGATGCCTGCCCATTCGGCGAGTACG
>CAYLVM010000011.1:23298-27945 GCA_964387145.1 uncultured Acidimicrobiaceae bacterium | reverse complement strand
GCTGCTGCGGGTGCGGCTGCTGCGGGGATCGCCTCTTCGGATGCGGCCGGTGTCGCCGGTTCGCCCCCCGCGCCAGCGGACCTCTCTTTGAGCTCATCGAGGTCGACCCCTGCCCAGTCGGCGAGTACACGCTCGAGCGTCGACCCGGAGTGTTCCGCCCGCGCCTCGGCCGAAGCCAGGATCAGCTTCGGGGGCATCCGGCGAGTCTCGGCAGCGAGCCGGACGAGATCGTCGGTGGTGACCGCGACGGGTGGCACAGCGTCGACCGCGGCCGATGGGGGTGCGTCGGTGATCGGCTCAGATTCGACCGCTCGGGGTTCGTCTGTGGCAACACCGGCCTCACCGAGCCACTCACGGAGAACCGCCTCGACGGTCGTGCCCGTCTTGTCGGCCCGTGCCTGGGCCGAGCGCTCGACGAGCGATGCCGGCATGCCTCTGACGTCGGCTACCTGTTGGAGAAGTTGGTCGTCCATACCTACCTCAGAGTCTGGATATAGATGGTGAGTGCGTCGAGATCGGACTGGGACAGGTACGAGTACGACGGCATATTCGACCAGGACCGTGCATCCCTCGGATCCTGGAGATGTGGTGCGATGGCGTCGGGGGTGAAGCCCTCTCGTCCGGCGACGTGCATGAGGTCGGGACCGAACCGGATCGTGCCGCGAAGCACAGGGTCCTCGTACGCGTAGTCGCCCGCGATCGAGACGGTGCCGAGCCCGACGTCGGTTCCGACCGGTCGAACCTCCTGAGAGTGGCACTCCGCGCAACCCTGAGCGATGTACAAGTTCCTTCCGATCGCAGCCGCACTGCCCGCCTCGTAGGTGCGAGCGGTGTCGGCGAGCAGTGTTGGGTCCCGATCGGTTGTGTCGAGGAGGGGCAATCCGACGCTGAACACGAGCGCAGAGATCCACACCGCGGTGACACCGCGGATGAGTCGCTTCCATGTGACGTATCGCGGCTCGCCTGCGAACTGCAGGTCATACGAGTCGCCGTGGTCGGGGATCGGAAGCACATCGTCGTTGCGAGATCCGAGCCTGATGAGAAATACGATCTGGGCGACGGCGTAGAGCATCAGTGCGAAATGGAAAGCCCACAGCACGGGTACAAGCGTGCTGGTCGTGACCTCCCAGCCTCCTCCGTAGTTCGGGAACTTCTGGCTTGCAGGCCCGCCTGCCCATGAGAACCCGCTCAGTACCCCACCGACGAGGAGTGCACCAGCTGCGACGAGGAGAGCGATCGTTGCCGACACGAAGTGGAAGCTTCCCCCTTTCGCCTTGCCTCCGTTGAGCACACGGTGCCCGGCGAAGATCGCGAACGACGCACCGCCGAAGACGATCAGCACGCTCAATCCCTGAACCCACATCGAGTACTGGACGATCGCGCTCGATGCTCGCCAGGTGAGGAGAAAGTTGACACCGGTCGCTGCGATCAGCGAAAGAGCTGCAACCACGCCGTACCGCAGTGAGGCACGGTCGCCGATCCCTGCAACCCTTCCCCGGAGCATCAGGCCGATATCGGTAGCGATCGCGATCGCCGGCACGAACGAGCCGATCGCCATTGCAACGGTGATCGTCTCGAGCCAGTCCGGTGCAGCGGAGTAGATGAGCTCAGTTCCGTTCATGAACGCCCACACGAGGAGCAGGCTCCAGAATCCAAGAGCTGCGAGATGGCGGGGCTCGGTGGGATCTGATCCACTGATCCGTCCGAACACGAAGTAGAGGAGACCGACCGAACCTGTGAGGAGGAACAGTGTGACCCCGCTCCCGACGAAGGAACTCATGATCGCACCAGAGATACCGGCAGGGGCCGGTACCAGCCCGACGATCATCGAAGCAGCCAGGAGAAGTGGTGCGCTCGTCAGATACCAACCGGCAGTCCCGAGTCGGTCACCGCTGACTCGTGCTGTCGACGACGTTGCCACCGCTGCGAGGAGGGCGCCGATGGCGATGAGGCCTCGCGCCCAGATCGGTGCCTCTTGTCCTGAGATGCCGCTGCTCATCCCGAGGAGGACTCCAACGGCTCCGCTCACGGTGCCGAGGCCGATCAGGGCGAGCGATGCTGTTGCCAGGCCCCTGCGCTTGGCACCGTTGCCGGTGATGTGTGTCAGTGCGTAGTAGCCGAGTCCGAGCAGCCCAGGGACTGCCCACCCGTAGGTGATCAGGATGCGGCTCGCCGGTGCCATCCTCCCGTAGGTCACGATGGCGATTCCCGCTGCAACGTCGGGCAGGACGAGCTGGAGCGATGCGAATGTGGCTGCGAGGACTCCTACGACGAACAGGATCGACGCGACAAGGAGATGGAAGCGGGCTGTGCGGGCGCCGCTGTCATCGGTGTCGGTATGCGCGACGTCGTTCGATGAAGTTTCTGCCGTCACTCTGGCGGCGTCCTCCTGGTGCGGGTGATTGCGCGTGCCTGTCGGGGCGGGGGAAACTCTAGCCGTTGAGGAGGCATCATCTGTCATCGATTCGAGAGTTTCTCGGCGCAGTTCTGAGAAATCGGCAGAAGTTGTCGACAAACAGGTGGAAGCACGACTTGAATATCCCAGACAACGTAGTCGGCGTACAATGCACGCCGCACCCAACGGACACGCAGAGGACGATTCGTGGACGGACGCAAGCAATTCATCGCGGGCATCGCCTTGATTCTGCTCGGACTCGTTGTCACGATCGTGGCCTCCATCGTCGCGCACATGGCGGGATCAGCGCAGGTCGATGAGTTCGGACGACAGATCTTCCCCGGTGTTCCACGTGGATGGCAGATGGTGACGCTCGCCCAGCTCGTGGCCGTTGGTGGTGTCCTCCTCTCGATGGCAGGTGCAACGTACGGGTTCATCTGGCAGCGGCCGCTCACATGGTCGAGAGCGATGCTCGGAGCCTTGTTGTTCGCCGGGTTGATGTTCATCCTCTTTGCCATCATCCCCAACGAGTTCCTGACACTGACTCAAGCCACACTCGAGTGGACGCCGCAAAAGACGTTCCTCGTCGTTCCTTCTTTCCTTGTGCTCAACAACGAGGTGTCGATCTCGCTTGCCGTCGTCAAGGACATGATCTCGGCCGGTTACGCCACCACCCTTCTGATCCTGATCCCCGTCCTCATGTACAAGTGGCAGGAGCGGGAGAAGAAACCGGACGTGGTGAAGCCGGAGCCCGTGTCGCGGTACGGTCGTCCGTTGCGAGCGGGAAACTGATGGCGAAGGAAGTTTGGCTGGAGACCCCTCCAATGCGCGACGATTACCAGCTCGCGCTCGTCGATGCGGCGTACATGACAGCGGCGGTGAAACCGAAGCAGTTCATCCATATCGATGAGGCTGAGTGCATCCTGTGCGCAGGTTGCGTGGATATCTGCCCGTGGAAGTGCATCCACTTCTTCTCTCCCGAGGTCGTGACCGAGGCGATCGGCGTCGACGATCCGAACGACAAAGAGGAGAACGGTGCGGTGTTCGTGATCGACGACACCGAGTGCACCCGGTGCAAGTTGTGCGTCGACCGGTGCCCCACCAACGTCATCACGATCGGGAAGTTCGGCGGGTCGGTCGCCGAGCAAGCCGATGAGTTCCGTGCTGCGCCCTGGGAGTACGACTCGGGTAGCAGAGACAGCAAGAGCGGCGTCGCGTACGGCGTGCGTTGGTAGCAGAGGGCGAGGGAGACACGTTGGCAGACGGAAACGGCAAGACCGGCGTCAAGAGCGCCGTCACTGGCTTGGGAGACCATGTCCGCAACTCACAGGTGTGGAACTCGATCTTCCGTCCAGGTTCGCCGATGCGCGCCGACGGTGGGGACTCTCCGAGAAACCGCGCGTATGTGGTGATGAACAACGTTCTCTACCACCTCCACCCCGTCAAGGTGAAACGTCACGGCGTGCGTCTCTCCTATACATTGTGTCTTGGTGGGTTGAGCTTCTTCCTCTTCATTCTGCTCACGGTGACCGGCATCTTCCTCATGTTCTATTACCGGCCGACCTCGCCCCAGGCGTACTTCGACCTCCAAGCGCTCGCAACCGATGTCGCGTTCGGCCAACTGGTTCGCAACATGCACCGATGGGGAGCCCACATCATGGTGCTGACGGTCTTCCTCCACATGTCACGAGTCTTCTACCACGGCGCGTACAAGCCGCCGCGCGAGTTCAACTGGGTTGTTGGCATCATCCTCCTTCTTCTGACCCTTCTTCTCTCCTTCACCGGTTACCTGCTGCCGTGGGATCAGCTTGCCCTGTGGGCGGTCACCGTCGGGTCGAACATGGCCGCGTACACACCCGTGTTCGGGGCTCAAGTGAGTTTCGCCCTCGTCGGCGGTGTTCAGATCACCGCAGATACGCTGCTGCGGTGGTACGTCCTCCACGTCCTGTTCCTCCCATTCATCATCACCATCTTCATGGCCGTCCACTTCTGGCGGGTCCGTAAAGACGGTGGCATCTCAGGACCGCTGTAAGGAGACGACATGGCACAGCTTCCAGAACATCTCCTGAAACGGGCCGCAGAGGCCAGAGCGAAAGCCGAAGGCCGCTCGCTCGAAGACGTCATGGCAGAGATGAAGAGCGAGCCGGAGCCGGCACGCGCCCCTGCTCCTGTGGCCCCGAGCACTCCTGCTCCCGCTCCTGCGAGCACCCCCGCCGCCGCCCCGAGCACTCCTGCTCCTGCGAGCACGCCCG
>CAYLVM010000011.1:0-23198 GCA_964387145.1 uncultured Acidimicrobiaceae bacterium | reverse complement strand
CCCGCCGCCGCCCCGAGCACTCCTGCTCCTGCGAGCACGCCCGGCGGATCGGGGTCAGAGCGCGATCTCGACGCCGAGGCAGACAAGTACGGTGTCCCGCGTGAGCTCCTCAAGCGCGCGATGCTCGCCAGGGCGGCCAAAGACGGAACTGCTGTCACTGCGGCGGCCAGCTCTGCCGCTGCTCCTGTCCCTGCCGCAGCTGGCGGTACGCCGGCGGCCGCCCCGCCGCCACCTCCGGGACCGTCCGGTCCACCTCCCGGTGTACGCACCCAGAGGCTCCTCACGGTCGTCAAGGCCGGGGCGATCCAGGGCACGACGAAGGAGCCTGCCGACAAGGTCAGCGTCTGGCCGCACCTGCTCGCCATCGAGTTCGTTGCGCTCCTTGCCATGTCGGCTTTCCTCTTCCTTCTCTCGGCGTTCGTCGATGCACCACTTCTCGAGTTCGCGAACTTCAACAAGCAGCCGAACCCGTCGAAGGCGCCGTGGTACTTCCTCGGTCTTCAGGAGTTGCTCGCCTACTTCGATCCGCAGGTTGCAGGTGTGATCATCCCCGGCTTTGGCCTCGCGGCGCTGGCGTTCATCCCGTACATAGATCGGAACCCGTCGGTGCGCCCGTCGAACCGCAAGCTGGCGATCTCCATCTTCACGGTCTTCTTCGTCGGCGCGGCGGTCCTGACGATCTTCGGTTCCTTCTTCCGTGGCCCCGGGTTCAACTTCACGTTCCCCTGGAGTGACGGCATCTTCTTCGATGATCTATTGTCGATACTCGAGTGAGGAAATCATGAACCCAACAATGATATTCGTCATCGTCCTCGTCGCAGCGGCGATCGTGGCAGTCGTCGGCATCGTGCTCGTCGCTCGGGGTCGTCTCGACTCGGACGGTGCAGCAACGGCTGCGGAGCTCGATCGTAAAGCCAAGAAGCTCGATAGGCAGCGTCGGGAAGCCAGGACCGAAGCGTCCATCGACCATGTCAACGGCGGTATCGACACCGCAGGAGCTGTGATGCTCGTCGACGCTCCGGCCGAGTTCAAGGACGATGAGCCGAGGACCGAGGTCTCTGCGATCGAGTACGGGACCACCCGACGCAAGTTCTTCAATCGTGCGATCGGAGCGGTGTTCGGATTGTTCATGCTCCAGTTCGCGCTTGCCGGACTCGCCTTCTTCTGGCCGAAGCTCAAGGGCGGGTTCGGAACGGCGATCAAGGCTGGCAGTGTCTCGGCGCTCAAGGCCGAGGTACTCCAGGGGGGCACGATCATCCCGAAGGCCATTCCTGCCGCACAGGCGTGGATCGTCCCGTTCGACATGGACATCCTCTCCGAATCCCAGTTCGCTGAGGGCCCCGTCGTCATCGTCGGAGGTGAGGACGATGGGATCGGGCTCATGGCGCTGTGGCACAGGTGTGTACACCTCGGCTGTCGTGTTCCCGAGTGCATCCCGTCGCAGGGATTCGAGTGCCCGTGTCACGGGTCCAAGTACAACGCCCACGGTGAGTACTCGGCTGGTCCCGCACCACGCAACCTCGATCGTTTCGCAGTGAGTATCAACGGTGCCGGGGAGCTCGTGATCGACACGGGCACGGTCGTACAGACGCCGAGAGCCAAGAAGTTCACGGTGCCCTATCCCCAGGGCCCGTTCTGCGTGGGGTGATCACTCAGTGAATTCGATTCCTTTGATTGTCGCGACTGCCGAGCAGCCCGACGCTGGCCCCGCTGCCGCCGGGCTGGGTGTTGGCGCCATCGCCCTCCTCGTGGTGGTCGTCCTCCTGCTCGGGTGGATGGCCTATCTGTACGTCAACTCGAGGCGCAGCGAAGCAGAGCGACAGGAGGCTGCACCGCCGAACCTGTCGTTGCCGGCCTCTGATGACGAACTCGAGAACGGAAAGCTCACTCGTGTGCTTCGCGCAGCCCTCTTCGGTAGCGCACTGCTTGCCATAGCGCTGCCCTGGTACGCCATCAACGAACCGGGGCGCCAGGAGGCGTTCGCCGAATCGATCGCAGAAGAGGATGTCCACGCAGGCGAAGATTTCTTCAGTGTCGAAGGGTTCGCATGCGCACAGTGCCACGGCCCGGTTGCCGGTGGAGGTGCCGCGCCGTTCACCGAGGCTCGTTCCGGTGTGGGCGTGACGTGGGCCGTGCCATCGCTCGATGACGTGTTCTTCCGCTACTCAGAGGACGAGGTGAAGTTCTGGATCACGTTCGGGCGCGCGGGGACACCGATGCCTTCCAACGGTCTCGAGGGTGGCGGTGCAATGACCGTTCAGGAGATCGATCGGACCATCGAGTATCTCAAGTCCATCCAGCTCACCCAGGAGGAAGCCTTTGCGAAGGCGGAGGGTGCCGTGGATCGAGCCCTCAACGCGATCGAGGGTGGAGAAGCTCAAGCCAAGTCGCTCATCAACCGGCAGCAGGCAGATATCGACGCGGTCAAGGCTGCTGCAGGCCGACTGGCAGTAACCGGGACGTTCCCCGATGACGTCAAGGACCTGTTCCAGGCACAGGGCACGTGTACCGAGGAGTCTGCTGCCCTGGTGGGTGCCCTCTGTGAGAGCCCGGGGCAGGACTCGGACCGTGACGGGTTGACGGACGAGACCGAGAAAGAACTGACCCGCATCGCTGCGACGTCGAGAGAGACGCTCGTCGTCATCACGAGCCGTCCTCCCGACGAGGAAGGCGTTGTCACCTACGAGACCGTGCCGAACGAGTCCTACGCTCTGAGGTTCGACCAGTTCCTTGCGTTCTCGAACGACGACCCCGACACGAAGGCTCCGGCACCCGACCTCGAGATGGCCCAGCGTCTGCTCGGGAACCTCGAATCCGACCTGCTCCTCGTCGGCGTCGCAGCCGAGCGTGAGGACGAGTTCCTCGGAGGTCTCGATGCGGGGATGGACTTCCTCGTAGCGTCGCTCGCCGACCGGCTGTGGGAGGTTGATTTCGATGCAGCTGCCACGGCAATGGGTGTCACCGTCGACGAGGCCACGCGCGGCGCCGGACTCTTCAACGCGTACTGTGCCCGATGCCATACCGGTGGGTACTCAGCGGGCCAGTCCTTCGAACAGGGGGCAGGCTCAGGGGCGTGGGGTCCGTCACTGGTGGACGGACGTGCAGAGCTCCAGTTCCCCGACATGCCGGATCAGATCGCCTTCGTGATGTCCGGTACCGACAACGGCGTCAAGTACGGCATCAACGGTCTCGGCTCGGGGCGCATGCCTGGCTTTGGTCAGATCCTCTCGACGGCGGACATCGAGCTCATCGTCAGGTACGAGAGGTCACTGTGATGAAACACCTGGAACAGATCAAGCGCCGTTTCTCCACCGACGAGAACGGCCTCTCGAGGCTCGAAGTGCTCGGTCTTGTTGCGTTCGTGGTGTCTCTCCTGGCGATGATCCCTGCCGTGCGCGAGTTCACCGTCAACACGATCGGGCTTGTATTCGACCAGATCGACCAAGAGACGGGTGAGATCAACGACTTCTCGACCGCAATGCGCGGGTTCTTCGTCGTCATTGGATCGATCATCGTATTCATCGGCTCGGGATGGATGCTGCTGTGGACCAACGTCGGGAAGCGTCTCGCGTTCCTGCTTGTCGGCGCAGCGACGTTTGGATGGTTGACGATCAACGGCATCCTTTTCATCGTCTACGCTCCGCGAGGAATCCGGCCGGTGGATCTCGAAGGGCTGAACGCGATCCAGGTCCGACTCCCTGCTCTGGCGATGACGCTTGGGTCGTTCGTCTTGTTCCTCATGTTCTCGGTGGCCCTCGCCCGCTACGAGGCCGACTCGGTGGAGGCGTGAGGAAGTTCACAGTTCACAGCTGACAGTTGACAGACGGGGACCACCCCTCCGAAACCGCGAACTGCGAGCTGTGAACTGTTGCCTGTGAAACGTTGGTCCCCCAATCAGCCTCGACCCACGAGGTGACCGTCGGCGTGTGTCGGTTACCCGGTCACTGCACAGGTTCCCAGGCGTCGGACAGTTCACCTCTCATCACACGCGACTGCCGGTTCTTCGGCCCCTGCCACGAGCGAGGGTTGCGGACGGGGATCGGGCAGTATCGCTGATCCCTGCCCCGGCGGCGTGAGGGTCACAGTGGTACGATGGCGAGAGAAGGCGGGCGTGCACGCATGTCGATTGGAAGCGATCAGGTTCCTACCGAGATCCAGGATGGGTTTCAGGCTCGCGTCGATGAACACGGTCGTCTGCGGGCTGTGCTCGAGTCCTTTGCCTACCTCCCCCCTTGGGGTGCATTGTTCAAGAAGTCTGCACCGTTCTACGCAGAGTCCTACTGGTACTGCATGGGGGGGATCACCTTCCTCATGTTCTTCTATCTGGCTATCAGCGGGATCATCCTTGCCTGGCTCGGTCCGTTCTGGTGGCTCACGAGTCCCATAGGCCAGGTGGTCAAGGCCACGCACTACTGGAGCGCTCAGGCATTCTTCTTCTTCCTCGTGTTGCACCTGATCCGAGTCTGGGCGACCGGTGCGTACCGCGGCAAGCGCTGGTTGAACTGGGCCATTGGGACGGTCATCATGCTCCTGGGTCTCGGCCAGAACCTCTTCGGAATCCTGGCGCGAGGAGACTGGGAGTCTCAGTTCGTATCCATGCACTCCAACGACATGCTCTTCACCGAGCCGTTCTTCTTCAACCTGTTCTCGGCTGCCAACTTCACCGTGGACCTCCTGATACACGTCGTAGTCATCCCTGTGGTCATGCTCGCCCTGATCTTCGCCCACGTGACACTGGTGCGCATCCAGGGTATCGCCAGACCGCTGTAGGGAAGCAAGGAGCCGACGATGCAACACACGAGCACAGTGAAGGAGCAGTCCGAGATGCCGGACGCTCCACCTGGGCACTTCGTTCGGCACTGCTTCTGGAAGTATCCGTTGATTGCCGGGGGCCTCGCGATTCTGCTGATCGGGATCGCCCTTGTGATGGGCTCCCCCAACTCGGCGAGGGACACGATTGCCGGGGTCTCCCAGAGCGACCCTGGCGGAGCGATCCTCGCTTTCACTCAAGAGCTCGATGGAACGGCCGCGTCGTGGGAGAACGCAGGGTCACGGGGGATGGGGGAACCAAGCCAGGTGTTCGTCCTTGAGCCTGTGAGCGACTATGCCACTTTGCTCGGTGAGGGGGTCGAGAAGGCAGTGAACGAGTACAGGGAAGCGGACGTTGCGCAACGACAGGCGTGGGCCGGCGCTTACGAACAGGCTTTGGAGACGATCACGCCACAGCCGACGGGTGGCGTCGATGCGTCGGGCACCACCCCGAGTCCCGACCATACGCGGGTCGAGTCCTTGCAGGGGGAGTTCGGTCCGGTGCCGGCGCTCGTGCAAGCAGACCTCGTCCTTGCTCAGCGCGGGTACCTCGAACAGTACCTTGTGGGGAGAGACCCCGGGCACTCGTTGCAGCTGGGGACCATCTGGCTCTACGACCACCCCGCCATGTTGAACACCGCCATCGACAACGGGCTCACCGACGACCAATGGGGCATGGTCAAGGAACGTGGATTCCCCGTGGGGCCTTGGTACCTCATCATTCCCGCGATCTTTCATGTGAAGTTCCCCGGCGGATCGGTCGGCACCGGGTTCGTTCTCTGGAATCTGTTCGCTGCTCTGATCTTCCTGTTCGTCGTGCCCTTGGTACCAGGCGTGCGAGAGCTGCCCCGTCGTGTCCGCTTGTACCGGCTCATCTATCGATACCCGACGAAGGGCGAAGAAGTGACGGTGCGGAGCTCGTCACGAGACGACGGCACAGGACGGGGGAGCACTTCATGAACCGGAGGCAGGGACTCTGGGAGATGGCACTGTTCTTTGCGGCAGCGGTCGCAGGTATCTACGGGTTCGGCCGCACGTTCCAAGGAGACACCGTCTGGCTTGGCGTCTCGGCCGTCTCGCTCATGGTGCTGGCCAAGCAGATGGCCAGGATCCAAGATCACCTGCCGAGTCGTCCGGTGTCGCACACCCAAACGGCGACACGGATGAGAGAGCGGGAGTGAGGAAGATGAAACGGATCCATCTTGATACATACAGCGTCGTGATCGGCGTACTCGTACTGATCGGGATCATCTCGTTGCTACTCGTGACGCTGAACCCCGTCCGGTAGGAGAACCGACGCTGCAGACGTTCCCCGACGACATCGTTCGTCACGCGGGCGGTACCCGAGACGTGGTCAGAGCTGTGACGGAAGGCTCACACGTTCCTGTGGAACGCCAATATCCCAAGCTCTGTCGAGAGGTCGACGCGGCGGATCTGGACACCGTCGGGTGCCTTGAGGATCGTCGGAGCGAGGTTGAGGATCGATGTGACCCCGGCGTCGGCCAGGCGGTTCACGGTGCTTTGGGCAGCGGCCGCAGGCGTAGCGATGATGCCGATCTCGATCGAGTGGTCCTCGACGATTCTCACGAGATCCTGCATCGGTTCGATCGTCAGCCCATCGACAGGCTCACCGATCTTCAGCGGATCGATATCGACGAGGGCGACGACCTTGAACCCCCAGGCCCGGAACCCCCCGTAGTTCGTCAGGGCGTTTCCGAGGTTTCCCGCCCCGATGACGACTACGGGGTACGTTCGGGTGAGGCCGAGCACGTTGCGGATCTGACGGGAGAGGTCGGCGATGTCGTACCCGACACCGCGGGTTCCGTACGCGCCGAGGTACGAGAAGTCCTTGCGGACCTGGGCGCTGTTGACACCGGCGGCTGTGGCGAGCTCCTCCGAGGAGCAGTTCGCCTCCCTGGCTTCCATGTCTGAGAGGCAGCGCAGGTAGCGGGGCAACCGTGCAACGGTCGATGAGGGGACCGGATCCTTCATGCTTGCAAGCCTAGGAAGTGTCGAGCGTTGCCGTGAATCGGCATGCCGCATCGCGGGTCCGGAGGCCGGCGATTTCTGATGGACGCAGCGGGCCGGTATCCTCCTGCCGATGGAGCTGGCTGACTATCTTCCGATCGCTCTGATGACCATCCTCGGCGTCGCCTTTGCTGGCATGTCGTTGGTGATGTCCAGGATGCTCGCTCCCTCGAATCCGACACCCGAAAAGCTGGCACCCTATGAGTGCGGCATCGTCCCGCTCCAGGATCCGGTCCAGCGGTTCCCTGTCAAGTTCTACCTCGTTGCGATGCTGTTCGTCATCTTCGACGTTGAGATCATCTTCTTGTTCCTGTGGGCGGTGAGGATGGACCAGTTCGGGTGGGCGGGCATCGCTGCGATCGTCGCGTTCATGCTGATGTTGATCGAGACGCTCGCATACGTCTGGAAGCGCGGTGCGCTCGACTGGAACGTTGCGAGCCGTGCACGCTACCGCACGATCGTCGCGCCTTCGTCCGAGATGGATGAGGCTGCCTGATGGCCGGTGTGTCGAGCGAACCTGGCTTCCTCGTGTCTACGCTCGAGAAGGGTGTCAGCTGGGCACGGACCCGCTCGATGTGGCCGGCAACTTTCGGACTCGCATGCTGTGCCATCGAGATGATGGGAACCGGTGCCGCCCACAACGATCTCGCACGCTTCGGCATGGAGGTGTTCCGCGCTTCACCCCGCCAGGCAGACCTGATGATCGTCGCCGGGCGAGTGTCCCAGAAGATGGCACCGGTACTGCGCCAGGTATACGACCAGATGGCTGAACCGAAATGGGTGATCTCGATGGGTGCGTGCGCATCCTCGGGAGGGATGTTCAACAACTATGCGATCGTCCAGGGTGTCGACGAGGTGGTTCCGGTCGATATCTACGTTCCCGGATGCCCTCCGGGGCCACAGTCGCTCATGCACGGGATCTTGACGTTGCACGAAAAAATCATGTCCGGCGAGATCCAGCGCTCCACGGGGGTGCTCTGAGATGTCCGACGATCGCACACAGATCGACGAGGTCCAAGACCAGGGCGACGGCTCAGGAACCGAGCTTCCTGCTCGTGACCTTCCCGATGTTGCCGTCATCGCGTCCCTGATGGAGTCTTTCGAAGACGCCACCTTCACTGCCGCGAAATACGCGTCCAGCGAGACGATCTACCACATGATCGCCGTCCCGGTCGCGGACTGGGTCGCGTTTGCAACCGAAGCGAAGGATGCGGGGTTCGACACGTTCATCGATCTCACCGCGATCGACCATTTCTCCGAGGCTCCACGATTCGAGGTCGCGCTCAACCTGCTGTCGACCACCGATGCACAGAGGATCATCGTCTCGACGAGGATCCCGTACGATGACCCGTCCATGCCGACGCTCACGGGTGTGTTCGCCGGTGCGAACTTCTACGAACGCGAGGCGTACGATCTCCTCGGTGTCGACTTCTCCGGTCACCCGGATCTGACGAGGATCCTCATGCCGGACGACTGGCAGGGGCATCCTCTTCGCAAGGACTACGACGTCGGTGTGGTACCTGTCGAGTTCAAGGCGGGGAGTGTCGACGTATGACGGATACTCCCGACATCACCGAGGCAACGGCAACCGTCGATGATCAGACATCCGAAATGCTCGGAGTCGCAGACGAACGCCGCAGGCGCCACGAGATATGGGTCTCGGGCACCGAGGAACGCATGCCGTTCGCAGCAGCGACGAACGAGGGTGCTCAAGAGATGTTGCCGCGCGATGAGGATCCCGCACTGGCGATTCAGCGGGGTATCGCCGTCGATGACGACTTCCTCGAACAACCGCTCGTCATCGACGAAGAGCGTCAGATCATCAACATGGGGCCGCAGCACCCCTCCACACACGGCGTGTTACGTCTCCAGATCGAACTCGAGGGCGAAACCGTTCGCAGGGTGAAGCCGATCATCGGGTACCTGCACACGGGCATGGAGAAGACCGCCGAGACGCTCACGTACACGCAGGGTTCGACGAACGTCACTCGGATGGATTATCTGTCGCCGTTCTTCAACGAGCTCGCCTTCTCGCTCACCGTCGAACAGTTGCTCGGCATCGATCTTCCCGAGCGTGCCGATGCGATCCGCATCCTCATGACAGAGCTCAACCGCGTCGCGAGCCACCTCCTGTTCACTGCGACGATGGGCATGGACATCGGGGCCCTGTCGATGATGATCTACGGCTGGCGTGAACGCGAGATCGTCCTCGACTTCTTCGAGAAGGTCACGGGTCTGCGGATGAACCACAACTACATCCGTCCCGGCGGTGTTGCAGCCGACCTCCCCGACGGCTGGCAGGACGACGTGACGCACCTCATCGGCGTGGTCAACGCCGGCGTCGACGAGTATGAGGAACTTCTCAACGAGAACCCGATATTCCTCGACCGGACACTCGGCGTCGGCGTCCTGACACCCCAGGAGTGCAAGCAGTTCGGAATCACGGGGCCGCTCGCCAGGGCGTCGGGCATCGATTGGGACCTCCGCAAGGAGATGCCGTACTGCGGGATCGACAAGTACGAGTTCGACGTACCAACGGGACAGCACGGAGACGTCTTCGATCGCTACATCGTTCGTGTTGCCGAGCTACGCGAGTCACTCAAGATCGTCGAGCAGGTTCTCGACATGATGCCTGCCGGTGATTACCGCACGACCGACCCGAAGGTCACGCCGCCGCCACGCAAGCGCATCGACGAGTCCATGGAAGCGTTGATCCACCACTTCAAACTGTTCACATCCGGCATCGAGGTCCCTCCAGGAACAGCGTATCAATCGGTCGAGGGGCCGAGAGGTGAGATCGGCTGCCATCTCGTGTCCAAAGGCGGGACGCGGCCATGGCGGATGCACTGGCGTGCCCCATCGTTCGCCGCCGTTCAGGCGCTGCCATCGATGATGTCCGACTCCCTCATAGCGGATCTCATCGCTGCGCTCGCTTCGACCGACCCGGTCCTGGGAGATGTCGACCGATGAACCCTGCGATCTCTCAGTGGTCTCACGCCAATCAGGAGCGTGCCGGCAGGATCCTCGATACGTACCCAGAGAAGCGGTCGGCGATCATGCCGCTCCTCTACATCGCAAGCCTCGAACACGACTTCGCATCACCCGATGCAATGCGCGAGGTTGCAGAGCTCACCGGCGTGACTCCGGCACAGGTCCTGTCGGTTGCGTCGTTCTACACGATGTTCAAACGCGACGGCGTCGGCACATACCTCGTGTCGGTGTGCACATCGATCTCGTGTTTCCTCCAGGGTGCCGACGACGTGCTCGAGGCGGTAGAAGAAGCAACGGGGACCCATCACGGAGAGACCTCTCAAGATGGCCGTTTCTCCGTCGAACACGTCGAGTGCATCGGTGCGTGTGGAGGTGCACCTGCGGTGCAGGTGAACTACGAACTGATCGAGGGACTCACTCCGGCCAAGGCACGGCAGCTGATCGAGTGGCTGACCGATTCCCAGCCCCAAGTCGTGCTCACGGACGAGATGCAGCAACTCTTCGGCGGACAGCGGTCCTTCGACTGGGGTTCGAGCGAACCGGAGGGAGCGATCGCTCCCGTTCCAGCCTTCGGTCCGTATGGGTCTGTGGGGGAGGACCGATGACCGACCTCATCCTGACGTCGCGTATGGTCGATCACCCCTCCGATAGCCACACGATTGCAAGGTACGTCGATACCGGTGGGTACACGGCCCTCGACAAGGCCCTCTCAGAGATGACACCTGAAGCCATCATCGCAGAGGTCAAGGCCTCCAACATGCGTGGTCGCGGTGGTGCCGGGTTCCCAACGGGAGTCAAGTGGGGGTTCCTCGCGCCGGCCGAGCCGCGCTACCTCGTCGTCAACGGGGATGAGTCGGAGCCGGGCACGTTCAAGGATCGTCAACTCCTCGAGCGCGATCCGCATCAGCTCGTCGAAGGCATCATCATCTCGAGTTACGCCCTCAACGTGCACCACGCCTTCGTCTACATCCGGGGGGAGTACCCCAAGCCCGCCCGCAGAGTCCAGCGAGCGATCGACGAGGCCTACGAGGCCGGCTACCTGGGGGAGGACATCCGCGGGACGGGGTTCTCGCTCGACATCACCGTGCACCTCGGTGGTGGCGCGTACATCTGTGGCGAGGAGACCGCGCTGCTCAACAGCCTCGAAGGCCGTCGCGGAGAGCCACGCCTCAAGCCACCGTTCCCTGCAGTCGAGGGCCTCTACGCCAAGCCGACCATCGTCAACAACGTCGAATCCATCTCGAACATCCCGTGGATGATCAACAACTCGGGCCTCGCGTACGCGGCGATCGGACCGGAGCGCTCAGCCGGTACCCGGATGTTCAGCCTCTCGGGCCACGTCGAACGCCCCGGAAACTACGAGATCGTCATGGGCATGACCTGGCGGGACCTCATCTACGACATCGGCGGCGGCATCCCCGATGGGCGTGAGCTCAAGGCATGGATCCCCGGCGGTGCCTCAGCTCCATGGTTCGTACCGGCAGAGCACCTCGAGACGCTCGTCACCATCGACGACATCGCCCAGGCTGGGTCCATGGCGGGAAGCGGCGCCGTGATCGTCATGGACGACACGACGAACGTCGTCGCTGCTGCGCATCGTCTCGTACGGTTCTTCGCCCACGAGTCCTGCGGACAGTGCACCCCATGTCGGGAAGGCACGACCTGGCTCGAGAACGTTCTGCGGCGGATCCTCGGCGGCAAGGGCCGGCCCGAGGACATCGACCTCCTGCTCGAGATCTCCAACGGCATCTCACCCGGTCTTGCCTGGCCACCGGCGATGACGACGATCTGCCCACTTGGCCCCTCGGCGGTGTCGCCGATCACTTCGATCACGAGATGGTTCATGCCTGAACTCGAAGCGATGATCGGTGGGAGCGAGGTGTCCCATGTCTGACATCGCTCAGGTCACGATCACGATCAACGGTGTGGACCACACCGTTGACGCCGGCCAGTACCTCATCTCGGCCGCAGAGGGCATCGGTGAGTACATCCCCCGGTTCTGCTACCACGACAAGCTCGACTCGGTCGGCAAGTGCAGGATGTGCCTCGTGGAGGCTGAAGGCCCGAGAGGCAAGGCCCTCGTGCCGTCATGCACGATGGTCGTGTCCGACGGCATGGTCGTCGACACCGAGTCTGATGTCGTCAAGAAAGCCCAGGAGGGCATCCTCGAGTTCCTGCTCATCAACCATCCCCTGGACTGTCCGGTCTGTGACAAGGGTGGAGAGTGTCCTCTCCAGGATCAGGCGTACGGGTTCGGCGCCGGTGAGAGCAGATTCGTCGAAGAGAAGCGGACCTACCTCAAGCCGATCCCCGTCTCGGACATCGTCCTGCTCGATAGGGAGCGATGTGTGCTCTGTGACCGCTGCGTGAGGGTTGCCGATGACATCGCCGGCGATCCGTTGCTGACGTTCACCGAACGCGGCAACGCGGTGCAGATCCAGACGTTCCCAAACGAGCCGTTCTCCTCGTACTTCTCCGGAAACACAGTCCAACTCTGTCCGGTCGGTGCCCTGACATCGGTCGACTACCGCTTCAAGGCCCGCCCATGGGATCTCGAGCACACCACATCGGTGTCCGTCACCGACCCGGTGCACTCGACGGTCGACGTCCAGACGAGCCGAGGCAGGATCGTGCGTGTCTACGGCATCGAGAACGACGCCATCAACGAGGGCTGGCTCTCGGACAAAGACCGATTCTCGTTCTCCACCGTTCACGCAGACACCAGGGTCACGGCTCCGCTCATCAGGAACGGAGACCGTTTCGAAGAGGCTTCCTGGAATAGGGCACTCGAGGTCGTCGCGTCGAGACTCGGCGGCTACCAGGGTGCTGAGGTCGCGATGATCGGTGGAGCGAACAACACGAACGAGGAAGCGTTCGTCCTCTCCAAGTTCATGCGCACGGTCGTCGGGTCGGCCCACCTCGATGCGCAGCTCGGCGACGGTATCGAGCCGCACCTCGCCGCAGCGATCACACCCCGGGCGGCGATCAACGACCTCGACAGCGCATCCACGATTCTCGTGTGGGGGCCGGACCTCAAAGAGTCCCTTCCCGTGCTCTATCTCAGGGTGCGCAAGGCTGTTCGCAACGGGGCGTGTCTCGTCGTGGTTCACCCGATCGGCACGGGCCTCGACGACGTGGCAACCCACGCTGTGACGTATCGTGCCGGCACCGGGGCAGATGTGCTCCGGAAGCTCTCTGCCGGAGATGGCGAGTACACGGCTGTTCGTGAACTGCTCGGCTCGGGGCCCGTCGTCGCTCTCGTCGGGCGAACATCGATCACCGAGGACCCCAAACTGACGGAGGCCATCGCTGCGTTCGCCAGGGACCTCCCCGACGCCACGATCCTTCCCCTCCTCGAACGGTCGAACGTCTTTGGTGCTCTCGACATGGGCCTCTCCCCGACGCTGCTCCCCGGCCGTGTCAGTACCGGATCAGACGCCGGTGTCGCGGCACTCGAGGAGGCCTGGGGACCGCTGCCGGAACATACCGGGCATGACTCAGAGGGTGTGCTCGAGGCCCTGAAGGCGGGAGATGTCTCAGCGTTGCTTCTCGTTGGAGCAGACCCGGTGCGTGACTTCCCCGATCCCCAGCTTGCGTCCGATGCCCTCGAGGCGGCAGAGTTCGTGGTCGCACTCGATGCTTTCGTGACCGACTCGTCCATCCACGCCGATGTGATCCTTCCCGTTGCGGTGTGGGGAGAGGTCGATGGAACGGTGACGAATCTCGAGGGCAGGGTCCAGCGTGTCCGTCCATCGCTCGCCCCTCCCGGCCAGGTGCGACCGACACACGACGTCATCGACGACCTGGCGAACAGGATGGGGGCTGGTCTCGGAGCCTCGAACATCGCGATGATCTCGAACGAGATCGCCGACGTAGCCCCCGCGTACGCCGGGGTGACGATGGACTATCTGACGTTCGAAGCAGGACCTGAAGGTGTCGTGGTGCCCTGTGGCGACGGCATCCAGCCGCTCGGGTACATACCTGTCGAAGTCCCGGTTCCCGTCATCACGGGTGAGTTCACGGCACACTTTGCCGCCTCGCTCTACGACGACGGGGTGTGGGTGCGCAATGCGGGTACCATCGCTGGCCTTGTGAGAGATCCGGTTCTTCGACTCCACCCATCGGACGCCGCGCGGCGCGCGATCGCCGAGGGCGACACCGTCCTCGTATCGGGTACCCATGAGCTCGTCGTGGCGCTCGACGAACGAGTGAGCCGTGGAACGATCGTCGTACCGCACAACCTCGAAGCGACGAAGGGGCTGGCGGCAGAATCCGTCGTCACCGTCGATGTGATGCGAGGTGACTCGTGAGCATCTTCATCGAAGCGGGCATCCGTGTGATCGTTGCGTTCGTGTTCCTCCTCGTCACCGTGCTCCTCCTCGTATGGGTCGAGCGGAAGTTCGTGTCTGATCTCCAGAACCGTATCGGTCCGGAGCGGGCAGGACCGTGGGGCATCCTCCAGACGCTCGCCGACGGCCTGAAGAGCTTCATGAAGGAGTCGATCCGTCCATCGAACGCGGAGATGGCACTCTTTGTCGCCGCGCCGATCGTGGCACTGCTCACGGCGTTGTTGATCTTCCTCGTCATCCCGATCGGTGCCCCGATCGAGATCAACGGAACGCTGTACCCGCTTGTGGCGATGGATCTCAACATCGGGCTGCTGTACATCCTCGCCATCTCGTCGATCGCCGTGTACGCCATCACCTTCGCCGGATGGGCCTCCGGGTCGAAGTACCCACTCATCGGGTCCGTACGGTCGGCGGCACAGATGATCTCGTACGAAGCCGCGATGGGCCTCGCCCTCGTCCCCGTCGTCATCTTCGCCGGGTCGACATCGATCACCACCATCGTCGAGCAGCAGGGAGGTACCTTCTTCGGGTTCATTCCTGCGTGGAACATCGTTCTGGTTCCGTCGTTCGTCATCTTCCTCATTGCAGGGTTCGCAGAGACCAACAGACCGCCGTTCGATCTCGTCGAGGCCGAACAGGAGATCGTCGGTGGCTACCACACGGAGTACTCGGGGTTCCTGTTCGCTCTCTTCTTCCTTGCCGAGTACATCGCCGTGTTCAACATATCCGCGCTGACCGCGACGTTGTTCTTCGGCGGCTGGAACGGTCCCGTCTTCGGCCCGACGTGGCTCACCTACCTCCTCCCGATCTTCTGGTTCCTGTTGAAGACCTGGGCCTTCGTGCTCTTCTTCGTGTGGGTGCGGGCCTCGCTGCCCCGGATGCGTTACGACCAGCTGATGAGTTTCGGGTGGAAGAAGCTGATCCCGGTGGCCCTCGCCTGGATCATCCTCGTTGCCATCGCCATAGGTGTCCGAGACTTCGGGATGCCGTGGTCATGAGGAGGCACCTATGAGTTGGTTCGCAGATCTTCTCGGCCCCTTCAGAGGGTTCGCGGTCACGATGCGCCAGGTCGGCAGGCCGCGCGTGACGCGCAAGTACCCCCAGGAGAAGCGGGTCAAGCCACAGCGATTCCACGGCAGGCACGTGCTGAACCGGTACGAGGACGGCATGGAGAAGTGCATCGGATGCGAGCTGTGCGCGGGAGTGTGCCCGGCGAACTGCATCTACGTTCGGGGTGCCGATAACCCGCAGGACGCACCGGTGAGCCCGGGGGAACGGTACGGGTTCGTCTATGAGATCAACATGTTGCGGTGCATCTTCTGCGCCATGTGCGTCGAAGCATGCCCGACGACGGCGATCACGATGACACACCTCTTCGAGATGTCCGTCACGGACCGCGACGAGGCGATCTTCACCAAGGACGAGCTCCTCGTGGAGCCGGACGGAACACCGAGACATCCCCAACCTGCATCCGAACTCATCGACCTCGGCGAGCTCGTCGCAGGTGACGGCTGGATGCGAGCGACGTCGCCAGCAGGGCGGGCAGCCTATGAAGGGGTCGTGGCGTGGACACCGTCGGCGCGCACCGGGGATCTTCCCGCAGAAGTCGGACAGAGCGAATCGGGAACAGCGACCGAAGACACCCAGGAGGCACAGGCCGATGGCTGAGACGATCGTCTTCATCATCTTTGCTGCCGTAGCCCTCGTTGGTGCGGTCGCGATCGTCACAGCGAAGAACCCCGTCTACTCGGCGATCGGCCTGCTCTCGACGATGTTCGCCATCGCGGTGATGTACGTGCTCCTCGACGCGCACTTCGTCGCGGTCGTCCAGGTGATCGTCTACGCCGGTGCCGTCATGACCCTGTTCCTGTTCGTCATCATGCTCATCGGTGTCGACAAGCCCGACGCGTATGGACCTGCCGTTCCGGCACAACGGATCATGACGGCAGTCGTGTCGGTCGGATTGTTCGCATCGATCGCCCTTGCCGGAAGGACCGCTTGGGTGACCGGCAGCGACGCTTTCGGAACGCCAAACCTCAACGGGACGATCGAGAACGTGTCAGACGAGTTGTTCGGGACGTGGACCGTGGTGTTCCTCGCGACGGTGATGCTGCTCACGATCGCAGCGGTCGGGACGATCGCCCTTGCCTACTTTGGACACGAGGTCGAGGACGAGGAGGCGGTGCTGTGACGGTCACGATCACCTGGTATCTGCTGCTTGCGGCGGCACTCTTCTCGATAGGCGTCGGCGGTGTGCTCATTCGACGCAACGCCCTCGTGATGTTCATGTCGATCGAACTGATGCTCAACTCCGTGAACCTGACCTTCGTAGCGCTCAGCAAGGAGCTCGGTCTCATCGAGGGCCAGGTCGCTGCACTGTTCGTCATGGTCGTTGCAGCCGCTGAGGTCACCGTTGGTCTTGCGATCATCATCGCGATCTTCCGGCGCCGGGTGAGTGCCAACGTCGACGAGCTCGCGGAGATGAAGGGGTAGCGATGACTGAATATCTCTGGCTCCTCGTCGCTCTGCCTCTCCTTGGGGCGGTTCTGAACCTCTTCTTCGGCAAGAAGATCGGCGAACCGCTCTCGGGGTGGATCGCGTTCGCCCTCGTCGGTATCGGCTGGGGCATCGCTGTGGGGCCAACCATCGGCTTCGTCACGGGGTCGGCAAGTCCCGAGACGATCTACTTGTTCTCGTGGATCCCGATCGTCGGTGCCGACATCGCGATCCTCTGGGATCCGTTGTCTGGCCTCCTGACGATGATCGTCACCGGTGTCGGTGCCCTGATCCATCTTTACTCGATCGGATACATGCATGGCGACGAGCGGTACCCCAGGTTCTTTGCGTACCTGAACCTCTTCATTGCATCGATGATGATCCTCGTCCTCGCCTCTAACTACGCCGTCATGTTCATCGGCTGGGAGCTGGTGGGTCTCTCGTCGTATCTCCTCATCTCGTTCTGGTTCACGAAGCCGACCGCTGCCGCGGCAGGAAAGAAGGCCTTCATCGTGAACAGGATCGGCGACTGGGGATTCCTCGTCGCCCTGATGATGATCTTTGCGGCCTTCGGCACGTTCGACTTCGGAGTGATCTTCTCGTCTGCCCCCGCGGTGCTGACCACCGGTGCGGCGACGGCGATCACGCTTCTGCTCTTCCTCGGAGCGACCGGCAAGTCGGCCCAGATCCCGCTCTACATCTGGCTACCGGACGCCATGGAAGGCCCGACACCGGTGTCGGCCCTCATCCACGCAGCCACCATGGTCACCGCCGGTGTGTTCATGATGTCCCGATCGGCGGTCCTCTTCGATCTCGCCCCGATCTCGGGCGGTGTCGTCGCTACCGTCGGTGCCGCAACGGCGCTCTTGGCCGCAGTGATCGCCGTCACCCAGATGGACATCAAGAAGGTCCTCGCGTACTCGACGATCAGCCAGCTCGGATACATGGTGCTTGCCGTCGGCGCAGGTGCCTACACGGCTGGCGTGTTCCACCTCACGACTCACGCATTCTTCAAGGCACTCCTCTTCCTCGGTGCCGGGTCGGTCATCCACGCGATGGCGAGTGAGCAGGACATGCGCAAGATGGGTGGACTGCGCAAGGTCATGCCGGTCACGTTCATCACGATGACCGTCGCGTGGCTCGCCATTGCAGGGATCTTCCCCTTCTCGGGGTTCTGGTCCAAGGACGAGGTGCTCGCTGCCGTCTTCGCAAAGGGTGGGCCGTGGATGATCCTGTGGCTCGTCGGCGTCATCGCAGCGTTGCTGACTGCGTTCTACATGACGAGGCTCTATGTGATGACTTTCCTCGGCAAGCCCCGCTGGGCAGAGGATGCCCGTCCTCACGAGTCTCCGCTCACGATGGGTGTCCCGTTGATGGTCCTTGCCCTGTTCGCGACCGTCTTCGGCATGTTCAACACTCCGGCCCGCCTCACCTTCGAGCACTTCCTCGAGCCGTCCTTCGCACTCATCGGGGAGAGCGAACCGATGGCTCTCGGCCTGCTGATCGGCCTCGCGACGTTCACGTTCCTTGTCGCCACCGCCGGCATCGTCTGGGCCTGGTTGCGTTACCACGGTGATGAGCTCCCGGTCGAGGAGGGCGGCTTCTGGCAGCGCGGCCTCGACGCATTCGGCGTCGACGACTTCTACGGAAAGGTCGTGGTCGCTCCCGGCAAGAAGATCTCCGAGTGGTTCTCCGACACCGTCGACCCGAAGGGGATCGATGGCGTGACACACGGGCTTGCCAACGGGGTGCGCTCCAGCGGTGAGGGCATGCGACAGTTCCAGTCCGGTCAGGTGCGAAGCTACGCGGGAGGTATCGCCGTTGCCGGCGTCCTCCTGATCGTTACGCTCGTGGCGTTCGGAGGAGGCTTCTGATGCCCGTTCTGGCCATCCTCATAGCGTTGCCCCTGCTCGGTGCGCTCATCGTGGGCCTCGTCCCCAAGCGGAGACAGGAACTCGTCTACCCGCTGGCGATCGTCGTGTCGGTCGTGCCGCTCGTCGTTGCGGGGTACATCCTGTGGAACTTTGCTGTGGGCGATGCAGGTTTCCAGTTCAGTGAGAACGTGACGTTCAGTACGACCATCGGTTTCGGGTGGCGTGTAGGGATCGACGGTATCTCACTGTTCATGGTCGTGTTGACGGCGCTGCTGTTCCCGATATCGATCGCTGCGTCGCGATCGGTGAAGGACAAGGTCAAGACATACATGGTCCTGATGTTGATCCTCGAGACCGGCGTCCTCGGTGTGTTCCTCGCACTCGACCTGCTCGTGTTCTTCGCATTCTTCGAGATCGTGCTCATCCCGATGTACCTGCTCATTGCAATGTGGGGTTCGGAGAACAGGGCGTACGCCTCGATGAAGTTCGTGCTGTTCACAGCCTTCGGGTCGGCGTTCCTTCTCGCCTCCATCATCGCCCTCGGCATCATCACCGGGGACAGCGTCGGTGCGCTCGCATCGTTCGACTTCCGCGACATGCTCGGAGTGGAGTTCACCCGCACGACGGAGACGTTCCTGTTCTTCGGGTTCGCGATCGCGTTCGCGATCAAGGTGCCGCTTTTCCCCTTCCACACATGGCTGCCCGATGCCCACACCGAGGCACCGACGGCTGGATCGGTGATCCTTGCCGGTGTCTTGCTCAAGATGGGCACCTACGGATTGCTGCGCTTCAACCTGTCCCTGTTCCCGGAGGCGACGGTCGAGTTCGGATTCTGGTTGGCGCTGCTCGGTGTCATCGGCATCGTCTACGGTGCTGCGTTGGCGATCGTCCAGCCCGATCTCAAACGACTCATCGCGTACTCGTCGGTGTCGCACATGGGCTTCATCGTCCTCGGCATCTTCGCCCTCACCAGCCAAGCGATGCAGGGCTCCGTGTTCCAGATGATCAGCCACGGCCTCACGACGGGTGCCCTGTTCCTCCTCGTCGGCATGGTGTACGACCGCACACATACGAGAAAGATCGCAGACTACGGCGGCCTGGCCAAGGTGATGCCCGTCTTTGCAGGGATCTTCCTCTTCTCCGCCTTCGCCTCTGCCGGTCTTCCCGGCCTGTCCGGCTTCATCGGTGAGTTCACGATCCTCATGGGTTCGTACTTCACCTTCCCGGTGCTCGCGATCGTCTCAGCGACCGGGGTGATCCTCGCTGCGATCTACTTGCTCTGGGCGTACGAACGAGTGTTCACCGGTGAGGTCAACTCCAAGGTCGAAGCGCTGCGCGATCTGAACTTCCGGGAGATCCTGATCATGGTTCCGCTTATCGTCCTCATCCTCGGCATCGGGGTGTATCCGAAGCCGGTGTTTGATCGTATCGAACCGTCGATCGAGCTGGTGCTCGACCGGATCGAGGCGGTCACACAGTATCAGACACCCGAGTTCGCAAGGCCCGGCGATGTCGTCGTCCCGAAGTACGGCGAGGTCGACACCGGCGAGCACGAGGGAGGTGAGGGCTGATGCAGAACGCAGCATGGCTGCCCGTTGCCTTCGAGCTCGTGTTGATCGTCGGTGCATTGACGGTGCTCATGGTGGCGGTCGTGATGGATCGGAACCGCAAGGTGTGGGGTCCGATTGCTGGCTTCACGTTCCTGCTCGCGGGTGTGGTCGGGGTGCTCCAATGGATGTCAGTGTCAGACGGTGGTGGCGGGATGTTCTTCTCGGCTCCCGGGCTCGAGATCACGAAGTCGCCGATGGTCGTCATGGACGGGTACTCCGCCTTCGCTGCGGTCCTCCTCGGACTCGTCGGTTTCACCGGATTCCTGGGATCGTGGGACCTCGTAGCCAAGATCGGCAAGCGCTCGGCAGAGTTCGTGACACTGACGCTCCTGGCGTTCGCCGGCCTCCACATGATGGTCGTGAGTCCGAACCTCCTGGTCATCTTCGTCGGTCTCGAGACTGCCTCGATCAGCTTCTACATCCTCGCCGGTTTCGTGAGGGACGACATCAACGCGGAGGAGTCGTCTCTCAAGTACTTCATGCTCGGCAGTCTTGCCTCTGCCCTGTTCCTCTACGGTGTCGCCTTGACGTTCGGGGCGACGGGTTCGTTGACGATCTATGGGGCGAACTCGATCAGGGACTTCTTCTCCCTGAACCTCATCACCGAGCCTGGGATCTTGCTGGTCGGGATGGCCCTCATGTTGATCGGGCTCTTCTTCAAGATCTCGGCTGCACCGTTCCACCAGTGGGCGCCGGACGTCTACCAAGGTGCTCCGAGCGGAGCCGTGGGGCTGATGGCTGCTGGTGTCAAGGTCGCCGGGTTCGCAGCGTTCGGTCGGATCTTCGTCGGCGGTCTCCTGTCTCAGATCGATGCGTGGGGTCCGATCGTTGCGGTCATAGCAGCAGTGTCGATGCTCGTCGGCACGATGATGGCTCTGGTCCAGACGGACATGAAACGCTTGCTCGCGTACTCCGGCGTCGCCCACGCTGGGTACCTGCTCACGGCGCTCCTCGCCGGGGCGGACGGGATACCCGGCATGTGGTTCTACCTCGCGACATACGCCTTCATGATCGTCGGCACCTTCGCGATCGTTTCAGCGGTGTCGGGACCAGGGTCGACTTCGGCGCCGATGTCCGACTACAAGGGCCTCGCACGGAGGTCGCCGGAACTCGGGTGGCTACTGGCGATCCTGATGTTCGGGATGTCGGGCATGCCGTTCTTCGCCGGATTCGTCGGCAAGGTCCTCGCGTTCATCGCCGCCGGGAGTGTCGGCTACATCTGGCTCGTCATCCTCGGAACGTTGACCACCGTCATCGGCCTCGCCTTCTACCTCAAGGTCGTCGCGACGGTCTTTGCGAGCGATGGCGATGCCGGAGAAGTGCTTGAACCGAGTCTCTCTACGAGGTTCGCCGTCGTGATCAGTGCAACAATCACCGTCGTTTTCGGTATCGTGCCATGGATCCTCATAGACGTGGTACGTGACGCACTTCCTTTCTGATCGGAATCCATCCCCAAGAGCCAGACATCTCGCGCTGGCGTTGATCGGCGTGTTCGCCGTCGTGATTCCATCGATCACGACGTTCGCGTCTCTCGTCACTACAGACCTGTTCATCGTTACCAAGGGCGATCCCGTGGATGAGGATGTCTACGTCACGTCGATGTCCGGCAAGATCGACGGTGTCATCGACGGAGATCTCGTGATCTTCACCGGTGACCTGACGATCTCTGGAAGGGTGACAGGCACGGTGACCGTGTTCTCGTCCGGGTCCGTCGTCGTCGAACCGACCGGGCGGATCGACGGATCGCTGCGAGGAACAGCCGTGAGCGCCACGATCCGTGGAGAGGTCGGTGACGACGTGTTCCTCACCGCCCCATCGGTCGTCGTAGCGCCGTCTGGGATGATCGGCAGGGACGCGATGATCTTCTCAGGGACGGGGCGGATCGAGGGGGTCGTCGAACGCGACGTCCGGGGGCGAACGATGCGACTCGTCATCGATGGCACCGTCGGGGGAGATCTCGATGTGGCGACCCAGAAGCTCGAGCTTGGACCGGACGCTGTGATCGAGGGTGACGTCTTGTATCGTTCACCCGTCGAAGCAGGTATCGCGTCGACCGCGACGATCAGTGGAACGACGACCCGTCTCCCAACCCAGAGTAACTTCGTCTACGGGATCATTCTCGCGCTCGCCAACGTGATCGGCTTCTTCGGCTTCCTCGTCGCGGGCATCGTCGTGCTCAGTGTGTTCCGGGGATCGAGCGTCAGGGCGGCCGGTGCGATGGTGACGCGACCTGTCCGGTCGTTCCTCGTTGGAGTGGTGACGGTGGTCGTGTTACCGGCAGGCATCGTCGTCCTCGCCGTGACACTTGTCGGCATCCCACTCGCGGTCCTTCTGATACTGGCAGGCATCTCACTGTTCATCGTCGGCCCCGTCCCAGCGGTCACAGCCCTCGGGAACAGGATCCTCTTCAAGAAGGGTGGCCTCTTCGGTGCGTTCCTGGTCGGTGCGGTCCTCTGGCGCCTCGGTATCTGGCTGATCCCTGTCGTTGGCGGATTCGTCTACCTGATTGGGCTGGTCTGGGGCACAGGTGCGTGGGTGCTCGGAGCGATAGCGACACGGCGGGCAGACCCCGTGCCGGTCACCCTCCTCCCTGAGAGCCTGATCGTAGACCCGACCGTCCCTCCCGACTGGGAGCCCCCACTCGCCCCGCGGGCGGAACCAGAGGTCGCTGCAGAGACAGGCGAGGGGAAGGATGAAGAAGATGCAGATGGGAATGACGCATCCTCGCCGCCAGACGACGACATCAGCTTCTCCGGTACCACGACCGTTCCGTCGAGCCACGAACCCGAACACGTGGATGAGCCGCACCCGGATGACGAGCCCGACGGTGGTCCCACGCCACCCACCGACACCTGGGGCCTGCCGGGAAGCTGACGGAAGTTGCGAGGATGAGCAGGGTCGGTTGCTGGGTTCACAGCTGACAGTCCACAGTTCACAGTCGGAAACCGGGGCTCCTGTCAGATGCTGAGATTCTGCCGGTAAACGGTAAACGACTGCTCCGAGTCCACTGATCCTCCAAGTACCAAGTACCAAGTACCAAG
>CAYLVM010000010.1:34512-38521 GCA_964387145.1 uncultured Acidimicrobiaceae bacterium | reverse complement strand
TCGGGGATGTTCTCTCGCCTCGCCTTCTCCGTTGCGATGGCGCTCGAACCCAATATCATCTTGCTCGATGAGATCCTCGCCGTAGGCGATGAGGCGTTCCGCGAGAAGTCAATGGATACGATGCGGGAACTCCTTGCGAATGCTGGGACGATCGTGTTTGTATCCCACTCTCTGCCGAATGTCGTGGAATTCTGCGACCGCGTGATGTGGCTCGATCAGGGACGCATACGAAAGGCCGGCGACCCTCAGACTGTCATTGACATGTACAAGGCCGAGGTTGGTAGGGCGTAGCGAACAAGCTTGGCAGATCCACACCACGCCGAGAATTCCCGAGACACCCTCACGGGACACCGCCCTGGGACAGTGCAGATGCGGCCCGGTCAGCGACCGACAGCAACGGTTCCCCCTCCAGCGGCCAGTCGATACCGATCTCGGGATCATCCCACGCGACGGAGCGATACCCCGATGCAGCGAACTCGACAGTGAGCGTGTAGTGCACGTCAGCCGTGTCACTCAGAGTGTAGAAACCGTGACCGAAACCTTCTGGGATCCACAACTGATACCCGTTGTCTTCGCTGAGAATCGTGCCGATCCATCGACCGAAGTTGGGAGATGATCGGCGAAGATCCACTGCAACGTCGTACACACTGCCGGAGAGGCAGGACACGATCTTTCCCTGGGGCGGATCCACCTGGTAGTGGATCCCGCGCAGCACCCCCCGAGTCGATGTCGAATGGTTCGTCTGCGGCCACTGCCGAACGATTCCCGTCGCTGCCTCGAATGCGGACTGTTTGAAGACCTCGCGGAACGTACCCCGATCATCGCGGTATACCGGCGGAACGAGAAGGAGTACCCCCTCGAGCTCGAGTTTTCGTACATCCAACGGCTTCGGACGATCGACGCTCATGGACGCGACCTCTCCGAGGCCCGGACAGGCACGACGAGACCTCTATCGGAGAGCGCCGGTGCCGTACGTCGAAGCTCATGTCGAAACAGGCGACAGCGGGGAACGGTGCGCGAATCCGTAGCCGAGCTGCTGATTGCGTTACACGTGGCATGCTTCATCGTGATCTCACGGTTCGAACAATTCCAGTATGGAGATCGATCAGCGGCTTCCATCCCGGTGGTGCCGGACCCTCGAACGGCGTCATGATCGAACCCGACGGAAGGGGATACGGCTCCGGATCGAGCACCGGATCGGTCCCGAGGCACGCAGCAACCTCTGCGAGCACATCGGACGGTGTCACGCTCTCATCGGATGACAGGAACACACTCGAACCCGAAGCGATCGCACCGGTTTGGGTTTCAGCAGCAGAGGAAATGAGCCCAGAAAGAACATCGTCGATGTACACGAAGTGATGCAACGGCTCGGGAGAGGGCAGCATCACCGTCGCCCCTTCCCGCACGCGATCGATGAGCACGTTGATGAGCTTCGGACGCCTATCACCCGGCCCATACGCGTCGTAGATGACCGACTGAACCCACCGAAGTCCTCTCGCATCCTGGAGATAGGCAGCTATCTCACACAACGCGTTCTTCGTCGCTGCGTAGAAGCTCGAGGATCGGCCTTCCTCCCCCGCGAACTGAAAGTGTGAGCCGGCTATGACCACGGTGCAATCCGGCACGTGAGATACAGCGTCGAGGACGAGCGCCCCGAAGCGAACATTTGCATCCACCATCGAGGCAACCCTGTCCGGGTCATCTCGCTGCTCGTAGTGTGTTGCGAGGTGGAACACGAACGAAGGAGACACGTCCTCGAACAGTTCCACCAGGGATCCAGGAACACGGCTCTCGCCATGGATCTGCCCGGGAGGAAGGTCAAGGCTCGAGCGGGCAGCTTCTGTATCACGCACCAAGGCATGCACCTCATTGTGACGGCCCAACTCCGCAACGAGGACCGAACCAATGAATCCGGTTGCGCCGGTGACTAGAATCCGCTCGTTCCTCATTACGCCTGTCATGGCCGTCGATACTACCGGCCTACCCGACACGCGTGGACAAACAACCGCAGTCAGATCGAAGGACACATTGAAGACCATCATCCTTGCAGGCGGCCTCGGAACCCGCATCGCCGAAGAGACCACATCCAAGCCCAAGCCGATGATCGAGATCGGGGGACGACCGCTCCTTTGGCACATCATGAACATCTATGCTGCCCATGGCTTCAAGGACTTCGTCGTCGCATGCGGGTACCGGGGCGACATCATCAAGGAGTATTTCGCTTCCTTCTACCTGCACAACAACGACCTCTCCGTCGACCTCGCAACGGGGGATCTCGACGTTGAGCGTCGGCACGACATCGACTGGAAGGTTGCATGCATCGACACGGGAGTCCGGACGATGACCGGTGGCCGTGTCAAAGCCCTCAGAGAGATCATCGGTGACGAGACCTTCATGGTGACCTACGGTGACGGTGTCGCCGATATCGACATAGATGCACTCGTTGATTTCCACAAGAGCCACGGGAAGTTGGCAACGGTCACCGCTGTTCATCCGCCGGCACGCTTCGGTACGATGGACCTGTCCAGTGACGGAGCCGTCGAGGCCTTCCAGGAGAAGGTGCAGAGCCGGGAGGGTTGGATCAACGGCGGGTTCTTCGTCTTCGAACCACAGGTCTTCGAGTTCATTGAATCGACAGCAACCCGACTCGAGGCCGAACCGTTGTCGAACCTCGCCGATGCTGGCCACCTCATGGCCTACCGCCATGACTCGTTCTGGCAGCCGATGGATACGCTGCGCGAACGTACCGAACTCGAACGGCTGTGGGCATCCGGGTCCGCGCCATGGAAGGTGTGGTAGCGGTCATGCCGACGTCACGACTCCAACGCTACGCCGGCGCACGCGTGCTCTTGACGGGCCACTCTGGCTTCAAAGGAACGTGGCTGTCCTCATGGCTGGCAGACCTCGGAGCCGAAGTCGTAGGATTCTCGCTCCCTGCCGGGGACGACCCGACCAATGTGGTATCCAACACCGACATTGTGGACCGCATCAGCGAGAGATTCGGCGATGTGCGTGATGCCGAGACCATCTCAACCGTACTCACCGATGAACGACCCGACCTCGTGATCCATATGGCCGCGCAGTCTCTTGTCCGCAGGTCCTACGTCGATCCCGTTGCAACCATGGAGACCAACGTCATGGGTACCGTCAACGTGCTGGACGCTGCCAGGCGTACCGACTCCGTTCGAGCCGTCATCACTGTCGCCAGTGACAAGTGCTACGAGAACCGCGAGGACGGCCGTGCTTACATCGAATCCGATCCACTGGGCGGATCCGATCCCTACAGCGCCAGCAAGGGTGCTGCGGAGATCGCCACAGCGAGCTACCTGCGATCGTTCTTCGGAGACGACTCCGGAAAGCTGCTCGCAAGCGTGCGGGCAGGGAACGTCCTCGGTGCCGGAGACATGTCCGAAGATCGGATCGTTCCAGACATCGTCAGAGCGATCCAGGCCGGTGGCCGTATCGTGCTCAGAAACCCGCGGGCGATTCGACCATGGCAACACGTCCTCGAACCTCTTCGGGCGTACCTCCTCCTTGGCTCGTACCTCCTCGAAGGAGACCGATCCAAGACAGGAAGTTGGAACATCGGGCCACGAGTCGGTGACACGGCGACTGTTGAAGAGCTGGTTCGTCTCATCGTCGAGAGTTGGGGCACCGACACCGACATCGTGGCGATCGACGACGATGGTCCTCACGAGGCACAACTGCTGCACCTCGACACGTCGAAGGTACGGAGGGAACTCGGGTTCGAACCGGCTCTGCGCCTATCCGACACGGCACGATACGTTGCCGACGGCTACCGGGCCCACCTCGATGGAGAGCCGCTAGGGTCTGTTCTTCGTCGACAGACCGCGTCCTACATGGAGCTGATTTGACCGGATCACCCCATGCAATGGTGCTCGGAGCGAACGGCTTCATCGGCAGTCGCCTCACCCTGTACCTCGCATCGCGCGGATGGCGAGTCGACCGCATCGTTCGCACGTTGCAGGCTCCCCCGAATCACGAATGG
>CAYLVM010000010.1:33127-34412 GCA_964387145.1 uncultured Acidimicrobiaceae bacterium | reverse complement strand
GCGCGCCGTGAGCCTGACCTCGGGCGAACAGGTGAGGGATTTCGTTCACATCGACGACGTCACGGCCGCGTTCGAACACGCTGCGCTCTTGCCAACCATTGGATCACCATCGTTCAACGTAGCGACCGGAATCGGTACGAAAGTCCGAGACATCGCGAGGCGGGTAGTCGAAGAAGTCGGGGCGGATCCCGAACTCCTCCGATTCGGCGCGATCGACCAACGCCGGAACGAACCGCTGCGCGTCGTCGGCAATGCATCGATGTTTCGAGGAGCTACCGGCTGGCAGCCGCGAATCTCTGTCTCAGACGGAATCGCTGATACTGTGCGGTGGGCTACAGGAACGGGAACCGCTGGTGACTGACCGACAACTCATCTCGATCGTCATTCCCGTCTACAACGAGGCCGACAACCTGCCACACCTGTACGAACGCATCTCGGGGGTAGCGGACAGCCTGTCGGAGAAGTATCGCTTCGAGTTCCTCTTCACCGACAACCACTCCACCGATGGCACGTTCCAGATCATCTCGAGAATCGCATCGACCGACGATCGAGTTCGATGCCTTCGCTTCTCCCGCAACTTTGGGTTCCAACGCTCCATCCTCACGGGGTATCGAGCGGCGCGCGGTGATGCCGCCATCCAGATCGATGCCGACCTGCAGGATCCCCCCGAACTCATCCCGAAGTTTCTCGACCTCTGGGAGGACGGCTACACGGTGGTCTATGGGATACGAAGGTCGAGAAAGGAAGGGCGCATCCTCACTGCTGCACGATCTGCGTTCTACAAACTCATCGACTTCATCAGCGCAGATGAACTGCCGCACGACGCCGGAGACTTCCGATTGGTCGACCGGCGAATACTCGATGCTCTCAATCAGATCGATGATTACCACCCGTACCTGCGCGGGTTGATCGCCTCCTTCGGCTTCGAGCAGACAGGCGTCGAGTATGACCGCGACGAGAGAACCAGCGGGGCCTCGAAGTTCTCGTTCTGGAAACTGGTGAGCCTGGCAATGGACGGACTGCTGCTGCACTCCGTGGTGCCGTTGCGTATCGCCACAGCCTTCGCTTTCGCTCTGTCCATCATCATGCTCATCGGCATCGGGGTGTACGCATTCGGAAGACTCGTTCTTGGCCAGCAGTGGCCCGCCGGCTTCGCGTCCCTTGCGATCCTCACGATGACCGGCATCATCGTGAACGCGATCTTCCTCGGCGTCATCGGCGAGTACCTGGGGCGCATCTATCAGCAGGTGAAGCGTCGACCGCTGACACTCGTCGAGGCAGAGAT
>CAYLVM010000010.1:31787-33027 GCA_964387145.1 uncultured Acidimicrobiaceae bacterium | reverse complement strand
CCGACGACGCCGCTCAGACCGGATAGTCCGCGATCACGCATGAGCATCGAGCCATCTGCCCCGATGATGTCCCGCCGCACAGAAGCGAACGAGACATCCGGGTTCGCATCGAGTTCCGCAACCTGCACGTTGAGATTGTCGGGGCCGACCAGATCGTCCTGGGCAAGAACCTTGACGTACTCGCCCGTCGCTGCTGCAAGCGCTCGATTCCAGTTCCCGGCTGCACCGACGTGCGATCGGTCGGACAGTATCCGAATACGATCATCTCCGAGCGACCCGACAGCATCGATCGTCATATCGGACGAACCGTCATCGCTGACCACGACTTCGAAGTCCTCGAAAGTCTGGTCGAGCACAGACTGGAGTGTCTCCTTGACGAACCGCTCGCCGTTGAACGTGGGAACCACCACAGATACCCTCATCGAGGCCATCCCAGGTATCGCCGACCACTCATAGGTTTACCTCAGTCGACGAGGCTCGCAAGGTACTCACCGTACTCCCTGCTTGGAGCGCTCTGTGCAAGCGCGACAAGCGCCTCACCATCGATAAATCCCATATTGAACGCGACTTCTTCAGGACAAGCGATCTTGAAACCCTGCCGCTTCTCGACGGTGCGTACGAACGCCGATGCCTCGTGAAGCGAGTCGGGTGTTCCCGCATCCAACCATGCAATACCCCGGCCGAGCTTCTCGACGGTGAGGTCACCAGACTCAAGATAGGACCCGATAACCTCGGTGATCTCGAGTTCACCACGTTCGGACGGTTCGACTCGACGCGCAATGTCCACCACGCGTTGGTCGAAGAAATAGAGGCCGATCACCGCCAGGTTCGACCGTGGCTGGTTCGGCTTCTCCTCGATGTGCAGCGGAGTGCCGTCGTCCCCCAACGTGACCACACCGAACTGCTCAGGATTGTGAACCGGGTAGCCGAACACCGTTGCGCCTGGCCGATGCGCTGCATCTTGAAGAACGCCAGAGAGACCTCCCCCGTACAGGATGTTGTCACCGAGCACGAGAGCAACACTGGAACCGTCGATGAACGACTCCCCGATCAGGAATGCCTGTGCGAGACCATCAGGAGAGGGCTGGGTTGCGTAGGTAACCGTGATCCCCCACTCTCTGCCGTCACCGAGAAGGTCACTGAACAGATCACGTTGTTCAGGCGCCGTGATGATCAGGATCTCTGTGATCCCCGCGAGCATGAGAAGACTCAGCGGGTAGTAGATCATCGGCTTGTCGTA
>CAYLVM010000010.1:23100-31687 GCA_964387145.1 uncultured Acidimicrobiaceae bacterium | reverse complement strand
GGGATGAGCTTCTCTGGGAACTGGTACGGACCGTAGTTGTTGCTGCAGTTGCTGATGACGACCGGCAGGCCGTACGTATGGAACCACGCGCGTGCGAAATGGTCAGAACTCGCCTTGGAAGCCGAGTACGGTGAACGCGGATCGTACGGCGTGTCCGGCTGGAATGATCCGAGATCGGTGAGCGTCCCGAATACTTCGTCGGTGGAAATGTGATGAAACCTGAAACGGTCCCGTCGAGCGCCACTCAGAGACTCGAAGTACTCGGAGGCTGCCGAAAGCACCGAGACCGTGCCGACCACGTTCGTGATGACGAACTCAGATGGATGATCGATGGACCGGTCTACGTGTGACTCCGCTGCAAGATGCATGACACAGTCCGGTTGGTAGCCCTTGAACACCGCCGACATCGCCTCGGTGTCGGTGATGTCCACGACCTCAAGCGTGTAGCCCTCAGAGTCTTCGATCGAGGCGGTCGCACCTCTTGTTGCTGCGTACGTCTGCTTGTCGACGTTCACAACCGACATGCCGAGACCTACGGCCCGGCGAATGACCGCCGAGCCGATGAACCCGGATCCTCCAGTCACCAGTAAGCGCATCGTCACCGTTCCGTTCCTACTCGAAAGAGGTCATTGCAGCGCTGCGAATCTCGTGAACGTCTGCGTCACATACTCGAGCTGCTCCGGGGTCATCCCCTGGTGACAGCCAAGAAGCATCCCTGCGGACATGACGCGGTCTGCGTTCGGATAGCCGCGCTCATCCTCCACGCGTTCAATACCGCTGAACCCCGGCTGACGCAGGATGTTGCCGGTGAACACAACACGCGTCTGGATATCGGCCATCTCGAACGCAGTCTGCAACGTTCTCCGATTGAACGGAGCGGCCTCTTTGACGATGAGGGGAAATGCAAGCCAGGGTGTGTCGGCATCGGGGTTCTGACGCGGCAGGTGAAACCAGTTGGCATGATCCGAGAAGAACTCGTAGAGGTACTGGAAGTTGGCCTTTCGGCGGTCGCTGTACTGACCCAGTCGCTGTAGCTGGACGAGACCGAAGGCTGCCGATATCTCCGACGGCAGGAAGTTGTATCCCATCCCATCGAACAGGAACTTCGCGTCGTACTCGAGGCCATCGACTTCGACGTCGAACCGGTCTTCGATAGCTTCCGACTCGTTGCGGATGCTCGAAGCTCGACCCCACCCGCGCAACAGCCTGGCAGCACTGGCGATACCGGGATCGCTCGTCGAGACCATTCCTCCGAACCCGGCAGCTGTCATGACGTGCGAGGCGTAGAAACTGGTGGTGGAGATATCGGCGAGCGAACCGGTGGCCCCTCCACGGTAAGTACTCCCGATCGTGTCGGCCGAATCCTCGATGACGGAGAGATCGTGCTCATCCGCGATCTCCCGGATAAGCGCCCAGTTCGGAAGGTTACCGATGAGATTGGGGACCATGATGGCACGGGTCTTCGGGCCGACCATGCGTTCTATTGCGTCGGCGTCGATGTTGTAGGTGTCGATCTCGACATCGACAAAGGCTGGAACCAGGCCTGCCTGCACGATGGGAGCGACAGTCGTAGAGAACGTCAGGGCCGGCGTGACGACCTCCGAACCCGGCTCGATACCGAGAGCATTCACAGCGATCGTGTTCGCCGAGGATCCTGAGTTCACCATGATCCCGATCTCCTTGCCGAACAACGACGCGACCGCGCCTTCGAACTCGGCAACCCGCGGCCCATTCATCAGAGCGTGCGGCGAGTTCGTGAGGACATCGACAACGGCATCGATCTCCTCCTGGCCATAGACGGCCTCTGCGTACAACACGCGCATCCTTGGCAAACCTCCGAAAGACATGGTGACGGCGCGAGTATACGCGCCCATGGCACTCCGCCGGCGTCGCACACCTCCCACCGTGTCGACCTGATCCGCGGCAGGACTTCCCATCTCGACTCGATGGGCAGGTCTCTGAGCGACCATCGCGATATAGCGAGTGATAGCGCATCAGCTAGTCTCCCGAACATGATGTCCGCAGTTCCCGGCCTCGCACCGGCCGAAGCCGCCGACGAACAGGGGGGGCACGGGATCAAGACATCGTCTCCGATCGATCGGTCGGAGATGCTGTGGCTTGGCGGTATCGTGCTCGCATATGCCTTGCTCGCGGTCGCCCTCATCGCACAGGGTGTACCGTTCGGCCACGACGAGGCTGCCTACTCACTCAGAGCCCGGGATCTCGTACAAGACTTCCCGCCGATGTTCTACTGGGGTTCATACCGTGCACCGGGATTGCCGTTCGTGATGCAGCTCGCATGGATCGGTCCAGCGACCGAACCCTACCTTCGAATCATCGTCGCCTCATTCGGTGTGCCGATGATCGTCTCGACCTGGATGGTGGGACGAACACTGCTCGGTACACGCGTCGGATTGATCGCAGCTGCAGGTGTCATGCTCGTACCATCGGTGCTGGACTCGTCGGTACGTGTGTGGCCCGACGTTCCCGGCGCGGCCGTCGGCATGGTGGCAATTGCGATCTACACATGGTCGCTCGTGCAGAGACCCGTCTCTCGATGGATGTTGATCGTCCCACTCGCCGTCTTCGGCGCGACAATGCTCCGATTCGGTGCCCCGGTTCCGATAGCGATCGGCCTGGCCGGCATCACGTTGTGGCAGTGGCGCACCGCTCTGTCGGCCTGGAAACTCGTCCTGTCGACGGCGGTACTCACGCTCGTCGCAGCATCGGTGGTGCTCTTCGTTCCGTCAACGACAGCGTGGGCTCAGCTCGGGGATCCGATTTCGCCCTACCTGGCAGATGCAGGGCTCAGAGAGGCAAGCTCCGCCCAGTTCAGTCAGACGCTCCTTGGCTACATGCGTATGAACCGATTCCTCGTTGGTGGTTTGGCGGGCGCAGCAATGCTCGTCGGTGTCGCTGCAGGACTCGTCGTTGCTTCCCAACACCGCGAGGTCCAGAAGGCCTTTTGGACGGCGCTTGGGATTGCAGGCGCGACAGGTCTGGGAATCTCCCTCATCGTCCATGCAGAACCTCGCTACCTCACTCCGATGTTTCCCTGGCTATGGATCGCTGCCGGTGTCGGGATCAGCACACTCGTTCCCAAGGGGGACCGCCGACTCGCCATCGCGGCCGTTGTCACCGCGTCTCTCTTGGTCTTTGGTTCCGCCTACACAAGATCGACTCAAAGCAACATCATGGATACATCGCGTTATCAACGGATAGAAGAGGCTGCCAGGATGATCAATAACGATACCGAGGACGGCAAGTGCTCGGTACTGTCGAGCTACGTCCCCCAGGTCGCCTGGTACTCGGCCTGCCCGACCAGTCGAATCGACACTCGCAAGGTGGTCGTGGACTACCCGTCCCTCCCGGCGGGACCTCGCTACCTCATGCTCGTCGAAGGCGGGAAGCGGCAACCAGACGGGGAAGTCCTCGAAGGGTACCTGGATGCTATGGCTGGACTCGAATTCACCGCGGGGGACCCAGGTTCGGGCCGCCGACAGTACGTGGAGGTCTATCTCATTGGCCGATGATCAGACTTCTCACCTCGCAACCGGCGAGCACCAGCCTCCGCGTGTTCCGTTTCCTTTCCCGTCGGCCAGGGAGATCGCGCTCCTCGCCGTCATCATCTTGACCTTTGGCATCGTTTCACTCCTGCTCATCCGTCAGGGGACTCCGCTCGGACATGACGAGGCCGTGTACTCCCTCAGGGCTCGACAGTTGACGATGGGTACGGTTCCGATCTCGTACTGGCGCCCATACCGTGCACCGGGGCTCCCTGTGATCCTCCAACTCGCTTGGCTCGGTCCGGCGACGGAGCCCTACCTGCGGATCATCGTTGCTGCCTTCGGTGTCATCGTCGTCATGTCGACCTGGTTCCTCGGACGCCTCCTGGGTGGAATTCGGATAGGACTCATCGCTGCAGGGGGCATCGCCGTTTCGTCATTGATCCTCATTGGATCGACTCGCGTCCTCCCGGACGTGCCGGGTGCAGCGCTCGGGCTACTCACCATTTCCGTCTACGCCTGGGCGGTGTCTCGAAAGCGTGTCTCCAGGCTCGTCCTCCTCGTGCCGGCGCTGGCCCTCCTATCGGTGCTGATGCGATTTGGCTCACCGATACCCATCGCCGTCGGCCTCGTAGGGGTCACACTTTGGAGGTACCAAACGGCGCTGAGGTCCTGGCTGCTGATAGCGGTGACGGCAGCACTCACGCTCCTGGTCGTCTCCGTCGTGCTGTTCATTCCGGCTGCCACTGCATGGGCACAGTCTCCCGCGTATCCGGGGGCGCCCTATGCGGCCAACGCTGCGCTGCGTTCGGCGAGCGCCCTTGCCTGGTACCAGGGCTTTGCTGACTACTGGAGCCTCCGCACCCACATCGCTGGTGGTTCTGCCGGCACCTTGCTACTCATCGGGTTGCTCCTCGGCATCGCCCTGGCACTCAGGGGGAGGATCAACATCCAAGGGTTCTGGACCGCGTTCGGGATCGGTGGAACGACGGTCGTCATGCTTGCTCTCACGGTTCATGGAGAACCCCGCTATCTCTCCCCAGCGCTCCCCTGGCTCTGGATCGCAGCAGCGTTCGGTCTCGCTGCCGTGTCCAGGGCTTGGAACCCCGAGGTGGGTATGGCGGTCGGCATCACGGTGCTCCTACTCATCGGCCTTGATTCGCATAGGCTCTCATATCGTCAGAACCAAGCCAACACAGACCGCCATCAGATCGTCAAGGAGGCCGCAGTATCTATCGACACTGTGACGGATGATGGGAGGTGCTCGGTCATCACGGGTGATACGGCGATCGTAGGGTGGTACTCGAAGTGCCCCACGAACAGATATGACACGACGAAGCCCGTGGTGGACCATCCCGCGTTCCCATCTGGACCCCGCTTCCTGTTCTGGATCGAAGGAGGCGCCCGCCAACCCGAAGGCGACGTCCTCGACGCATACCTCCAGCTGACGAACGGCATCGCGTTCTCAGCCGGTCGACCAGGAACCGGCAGAAGGCAGTATGTGGAAGTCTATGAGATCGACCAATAGATCTAGACCTGACCCTCAGGGGCGCACGACGCTGCGACCGTTCCCGTACACTTGCGCCCGATGAACTCAATGAAGATCACCGTTATCGGAGCGGGATACGTAGGCCTCACTACCGGGGCGGGGCTGGCAACGATCGGCCATACCGTCACCATCGTCGAACGGGACACGACACGAGTCGTTGCGATCAACGCAGGAACGAGTCCTCTCTTCGAGGCGGGCCTCGATGAAGCGGTCGCGTCCAATGTGCGACACGACAGGTTGTCCGCAACGGATGACCTCGATGCAGCTGTCGCCACAGCCGACATCGTGATGCTCGCCGTTGGTACCCCGATGTCGGACTCGGGTCACGCCGACATCACCGACCTCGAAAATGCGTTCGACGCTGTGGTAGCGGCATGTCGACCCGACACGGTCATCATCGTCAAGTCGACGGCCCCGGTCGGGACGTACCGGGCACTCCTCGACCGCTCACCTCGAACCGTTCGGCTGGCAACCAACCCGGAGTTCCTACGGCAGGGAACCGCGCTGTCCGACTTCTTGCACCCCGATCGGATCGTCATCGGCACCGACAGCCCCTCCGTCGGCGATGTCGTGGCTGAGATGTACGCGCCGATGGCCGCTGATGGATCGCTGATCCTGCGCGCATCACCCGAAAGTACGGAACTCGTCAAGTACGCATCGAACGCGTTCCTGGCCACGAAGCTGTCGTTCGTCAACGAGATCGCCGACCTCGCAGAACTCTCAGGAGCCGACATCGGGGAAGTCACCGCTGCACTCGGTCTCGACCCACGCATCGGGTCACGCTACCTGGACCCGGGCCCCGGGTTCGGGGGGTCCTGTCTCCCGAAAGACACCGCCGCCCTGCTCGCAGCGAGTGAACGCTTGGGTGCGAGTTCACACGTCGTAACAGCAGCGACGCGTGTCAACCGCGACCGCATCCAACTGATGGTCGACAAGATCGAGCGAGCCGTCGGTGGGGACCTCGCCGGTGCTCACGTGACGGTGCTCGGCATCACCTTCAAGGCAGGAACCGACGACCTGAGGGACTCCCCTGCAGTGCCCATCGTCCAGGAACTCCACGAACGCGGGACAATGATCACCCTGTTCGATCCACAAGGCATGGCTGTGGCCCGAGAGCGGTTCCCTTGGCTGGAACTCGCTCCCACCCTCGACGCGGCTCTCGCAGCATCACCTACTGCCGTGATCCTCACCGAGTGGCCGGAGTTCAGTCAGCTCGACCCAACGTCACTCCGCCTCGACCATCTGATCGACCTGCGCAACATGTACACACCGACCGACTTCGACGACACCCGCACCGTCTACACATCCGTCGGGCGACGGTCCTCGGTACCTCGATGACCGATCGACGGCCACGGCCGGCGTATCCGACGTACCTGTAGGCTCGGCACAATGCGTCTGCAGCATGACGGTCGAACGACAAGGATGCTCATCCTTACGATCGTCGGAGCGCTGAGCGTCTCCGTGGTCATCGGGGCGGCGACTGCTGCCCCACCAGCCGATGACGACGAGAACCGCGCGTCCCAACAGCTCCTCGTGAACCTCGAACGCAGCATGCTCGATTCGGAAACCACGAGAATTGTCGGCGATCTCGGATCCGGCTGGGTCCTCGTGGAAGCATCGGACGGGCAAGCCGACCTCGAGACGCTCCTCGATGCCCTCCGCGTTGTTTGGGAAGAGAACACGATCTACGAGTTGCTCGGCGATCCTCTCTTCGGTGACCAGTGGGGACTCGAGAACACCGGCCAACTCGGAGGGACACCCGACGCCGACATCGATGCCCCCGAAGCGTGGCTGGAGTCACAGGGTGACCCCGGCCAGATCATTGCGGTGATCGACAGCGGCGTGGATCTCGACCACCCGGACCTCATCGACCGGCTCTGGACGAACCCCGGCGAGATCGCAGGCAACTCGATCGATGACGATGCCAACGGGTACATCGACGACGTCAACGGTTGGGACATGCTCGACAGAGATCCGAGTCCGAACGACGAGTCTGTGATCAGCCACGGCACAGCAGTTGCGGGAGTCGCCGTCGCTTCGAGCAACGGCGTCGGGATCGTCGGCGTCGCCCCCCAGTCGACCATCATGCCGATACGGGCGTGCGGTAGCAGCGGAAGTTGTCCTCTTTCGACGATCGTCGAGGGGATCCACTACGCGATAGACAACGGTGCACAGATCATCAATCTCTCACTTGGCTCACACACCCTCGACCGGGCACTCGGGGACGCCGTTGCCGCGGCGAATGCTGCCGGTGTACTTGTCATTGCCGCCGCGGGCAACGATGGGACCGACAACGACACCTGGCCCATGTACCCGGCGAATATCGACCTGCCGAACGTGATCTCGGTCACCGCCAGCGACAGGAACGACGGGCTCGCATCGTTCGCCAGTGGAGGGGCCAACTTCGGGGCCACTACGGTCGATCTCGCATCACCCGGCAAAGAGATCGTCAGCACGTTCATCGGAGGCTGGGGAGAAGCAACAGGCACATCGTTCGCCGTGCCCATGGTCGCCGGCGCAGCGTCGCTTGTACGCGCTGTGCGACCGAGCGCGGGTCCGAACGAGGTGAAACAGCTCCTCTTCGACACCGTCGACGTGTTGGACTCTCTCAAGACGAAGACGGTCACTGGCGGCAGGCTGAACGTCGCGGCGGCAACGACGGCAGCCGGATACCCCGTCGCGAACGCCGTTGCGACACCACCCGACGATACGTTGCCGTTCACGGTCACGCTCGATGCTTCGGGGTCCTTCGACCCGAACGGATCGATCGTCGACTATCAGTGGCTGCTTCCCGACGGTTCCATGCCGACGGGCACGATCATCGAGTGGGGGCCACCCGCGCCAGGGATACACGACATCACGCTCGTCGTGACCGACAACGACGGCAACCAGAACCAGGACACCATCCAGGTTCACGCGAACGCCCGGCCGGTAGCGGTCGCCTCCGGTTCCCCCACCCTCGGGTGGTCGCCGATGACGGTCCAGGTGTCGGGGGCAGCATCGACCGACCAGGATGGAGCAGTCGTCGACTGGACATGGACCTCAGGATCGGCTGTTGTTTCAGGGGAGACCGCTGCGATAGTTCTCGAAACCGTCGGCGTGCACCGCATCGAACTCACCGTGACAGACGACTTCGGATCCACGGGTTCCGACATGTTCGAGGCGCTCGTCGGTACCGACTTCCTCGACACGAAGACATCGATCTTCCGCCTCGATATCGCATGGCTGTCCGCCCTCGGCATCACCAAGGGATGCAACCCGCCCAATAACGACCGATACTGCCCCACCAGGGCTGTCACCAGAGAACAGATGGCAGCGTTCCTCGCCAGAGCCCTCCACCTCCCACCGACATCCACCGACTACTTCATCGACGACAACGGCTCCATCTACGAACCCGACATCAACCGCCTCGCACAAGCCGGCATCTCCAAAGGCTGCAACCCACCAGACAACGACCACTACTGCCCCACCAATGCCGTCACCAGAGAACAGATGGCAGCGTTCCTCGCCAGAGCCCTCCACCTCCCACCGA
>CAYLVM010000010.1:0-23000 GCA_964387145.1 uncultured Acidimicrobiaceae bacterium | reverse complement strand
GTCACCAGAGAACAGATGGCAGCGTTCCTCGCCAGAGCCCTCCACCTCCCACCGACATCCACCGACTACTTCATCGACGACAACGGCTCCATCTACGAACCCGACATCAACCGCCTCGCACAAGCCGGCATCTCCAAAGGCTGCAACCCACCAGACAACGACCGCTACTGCCCCGCCAACACCGCCACCAGGGAACAGATAGCAGCGTTCCTCCGACGGGCGGGTTCCTGACCATCCAGCTACTCATTCGTGTAGGGTCGGAAGGAGAGTTCGCCGGAATGGCGAATCACGTGACTGAACGGGGACTCAGATGCAACGTATGCCAAGACGCTTCTTTTTGATGCTCATCGCCTTTGCGGTGTTCGTCCTGCCTGCGGTCGTAAGTGCTGCCGGTGGCTTCACCGACGTCGCAGACACGAACACCTTCAAAGCAGACATCGACTGGCTCGCCGCAGCCAACGTGACCAAGGGCTGCAACCCGCCGACGAACGACAAGTTCTGCCCTGGCAACACCGTGACCAGGGAACAGATGGCAGCGTTCATGCACCGCCTCGCAGTGAACAAGGTCGTCGACGCAAACACTGCGGTAACCGCAACCGATGCCGATGATGCCGCCAAACTCGGTGGCAGCGACCCCACCGCGTACAGAACCAGGATCGTCGGCGTGGTATGTGAGGGAGCCAAGTGTGGCGATCCGGGGAACGTGACAAACGCCAAGATAATGGAGCTGACCATCACGGCCCCGGCTGACGGATACCTGCAGATAGACACCAGCATCGACGCGACGATCAGTACACCGACGAACGACTACGTGGCCGTCTGGTTGACGCTCAATGGCGACACCAGCAGCTTCGCCGGTTGTGAGGGATCGTTCCTCGGTGTTCCGCTTGGGGCCAACAGGATCCTGGCCACTTCACGTCTGCAGTGGCTCGATGGCAATGTCTGGAACGCCAACCTCTCGGCAGCACCGGTCATCGCCGTTTCCGCCGGCGCCAACACGATTCGACTCTGTGGCCTCAGCAACGTCGCAGCCGACACGTACGGCGCGACGCTATCTGCCACGTGGTCGGCAGAGGGTAGCGCAACCGTGCTGTCGTCGAGCTCTTCGAATGGTCCTTCAGACGAGCTCGCCGCTCGTCTCCAGGCGGCCGTCGACGGCTAACAGCGATCTGCTCAGAAACCTAAGGGTGAGGGACCTTCGGGTCCCTCACCTTCCTTCTTGGCATCGACATCCATCAATCAATCTCCGGGCAAGTGCCCCACATCGATCGGGCATGACGAATGAGAACCCGAGAGATCTCCGCCCCTCTACCATCGCCTTCGCTCAGCACGCCACAACCCCAACGGCATCGATATCGGCTGTGCCACTCCCTCGAGCCAGCCGGACCGTATCGGTTCGGTCGAGGTGTCCTCGCACGATCGGTGAGCGTAACCGGGACTGTGCAGCAGCCACCAAGACAGGCGTTGCTCCCACCATTGCTATCGTTCGAACGTGCCAGACATCGATCGCCGCGTACTCATAGCCGTCCCGATCATCGCCGTCGTGTTTCTCCTCGGGTTCGCACTCGGGCGGGGAACCGCTGGAGACGGGGACTCGGCCGCTGCCGACAACCAGGCTTCAACCAGCTCGATAGCCGGTACGGCAACTCAGAACGATCCGGCAACGGGCGGTTCCGAGGACGGGAGTCCGGCAACGACCCTCATGCCCGGAGACCCGACCGTCGTCATCCCGACACGACCGACGACTCCCGGCGACATCCCCCAGTACGGCACCGCTGAAGAACGTCAAGCGTTGATCGCCGGACTCGTCGAAGCAGGTGTCAGCGGCGGACCTGAAGCCGACATCCTCGCCACCGCCGACTATGTGTGTTACACGCTCGAACGGCTTCAGGCACAACGACGATCGCTCAGCTTCACCGTCCGTGTCGTGTGGAACGATTCGCTCGCCGAGCTGCCACCCGAGGACCTCGCTGCTTTCGGTGCGGTTCTTTCGGCAGCCCCCGCCTACCTGTGTCCCGAGTCCGCAGCACGTGCCGAGAGCGTGTCTTACTGGCTCGGATACTGAGTTCGTCGCCCCACGCGATCGATGACCGCGGCGACCAGTAACAGTAGAACTGCACCATACTTGCCGGATGACATCTCGACTCTCCGCGCGTGTCGCGGCCCTCGCTGCCATCACCACGGCCATCGCCGTGTTCGCATTTCCCGCCGCTGTATCAGCTGCCGGTGACCTGCCACCGGGCGGCTCGTTCACCGACGACAACGGCATCGCCGAGGAGGGCTTCATCGAGGCAATCGCGGCGATTGGAGTCACGAAGGGATGCAATCCACCGGCCAACACCGAGTTCTGTCCCGACGTGGGTGTCACCCGAGGGCAGATGGCCTCGTTCTTCGTCCGGGCCCTCGAACTCCCGGCCACAGCGAACCGGCCGTTCACCGATACTGCCGAGTCGATACACGACGCCGACATCGCTGCACTCTTCGAATCCGGTATCACCAAGGGATGTAACCCTCCAGACAACGACGAGTACTGTCCCGAACGGGTCGTGACCCGTGGCGAGATGGCAGCGTTCATCGCCAGGGGCTGGAACTACACCGGCGACGTCGACCCGACCCGGTTCTCCGATGACAACGACTCCGTCTTCGAAGCCGACATCTCCCGCATCGCTTCCGCCGGGATCTCGAACGGCTGCGGTGAGGACACGTACTGCCCGAACGAACCGATGCAACGCAAGCACATGGCTGTGTTCCTCGGGCGAGCGCTCGGACTCAAGGCACGCGTCGTCCCACCGGCACCGAGGATCCTCGGCACGTTCACGACCTACTACAAGCGGTGCTCGGACCCGTGTCGGGTGACGAACATCCAACTCATCGGAGACACCGTCGATGGCACTGTGGTTCCACCGGGAGAAGTTTTCTCCGTGAACGACCTCGTCGGGATTCGTAGGGAAGCAGACGGATACGTCGCTGCCGGAGCCATCATCGGGGGCAAGATCGTCGTCGAGGGATCGCCGGTGAACATCGGTGGTGGCACGAGCCAGTTCGCGACGACCCTCTACAACGCCATCTTCTTTGCAGGGGTCGAGGACGTCTACCACCGCCCACACTCGATCTGGTTCTCCCGCTACCCGATGGGCAGGGAGGCAACACTCGGCTTCCCCGGCCCCGACGTCAAGTTCCGCAACACGACGAACGAACCCATCACCATCGACGTCTCGTACACAGAGACGTCGATCACGGTATCGCTCATCGGTGTGTCCGACGTTGCCCACGTCGAGTCGTCCCGTACCGGATCGGCCACGACCGCAGCCGGTGGGCGAGTGACGATCACGCGTGTCATCACGTACACCGATGGACGGACCGAAACCCAGCGTTGGACCCACACCTACAACGGGTTGAAGAAGGACACTCCACCGCCTCCTCCACCGCCTCCTCCACCACCGCCAGATGACGGTGGGCCCGCCCCGCTCTAACGCGCACCGAACCCGGTCAGTACGGTCCACACGCTCGTCCCGAGGATGTGGATGTCGAGCCATATCGATGAGTGCTTCACGTAGTAGAGGTCGTACGTCAACTTCTCGACGGCGTCTGCATCGCCGTCGGCGTACCCGTAGTGCACCTGTGCCCACCCGGTCACGCCCGGCCGAATGAGATGCCGGCTGTCGTAGAACGGGATCGTCGATGCGTACCTCTCGACGAAGACCGGCCGTTCCGGACGTGGCCCGACGAGCGACAGATCACCGTGCAAGACGTTGAGGAGCTGCGGTACCTCATCGAGGCGGGAGTGCCTGAGGAACTTGCCGACACGGGTGATGCGAGGATCGGACTTCCTGGCGAACTGTGGCCCGTTCGGTTCCGCATCGACCTGCATCGTCCTGAACTTCACGAGCACGAAGCGTTGCCCCGACCTACCGACGCGTTCCTGACGATAGATCGCCGGCCCACGCGAATCGATCTTGACGACCAACCACACGATCGCGGAAAGTGCCAACCAGATCGGCGACGTGACCAGGACGGCGGTGACGTCCAACACGCGCTTCACGGGAGCGAACCGGGATCGTTGCACAGGCCTCGAGACCTCCCACCCATCGACCATGTGCACCAGCGGAAGTCGACCTGTGTGTTCCTCATACACCTCGACGAGCGGTCGGATTCTCTGGCCCGACACGGACGCGGACGAGACGTACCGTGCCATGTCTGCAGACAGAACAGCCCGTAGGTCGAGGACGATCGTTCCGTTGTCGATGAGAGGCACGGCGTGCGGGTCTCCGAGAGGGTCGAACACACCGATGACGGCAGCGTGAGGGCTCTCTCGCAGATCGTCGGCGAGACCCCTCTCCGCGGTGATGATGACCATCGACTCCGTCCACGGCTTACGCCGCTGAACCAGGCGATGGACGAGAGCGAGCACGAACCACACCGCCATCGTCGTCAGGAGCCACTCCCGGGAGAAGTACGTTCGCGACACGACAAGGCCAACGGCAACGAAAGCGACTGTCGAACCCACGATCGCCACCGCCCGGCCGTACGAGGGTCGCGGTGCAGTGTTGCCCCAGGACAAGAACGAACCGTACATCGACAGACCCGCACCTACGAGAACGAGCATCACAGAGGGCATCAATGATCCGCCCGGGGTCGTCACCGACCACGGCATCCATACTTCGAACACTCTGTACGTCGAGAACAGGATCGCGAACGTGAGTGAGATCACGTCTCCTGCGACTACCGACCGAAGGAATCTTCGCCCCATAACCGTGAAGGCTACCGTTGAATCCGGCACTCACCCACTGGAGGAGCAGAAATGGCGTCCGTGTTCACGATGATCATTGCAGGAGACATCCCCGGCCACTTCGTCTACCGAGACGACACCTGTGTTGCGTTCCTCAGCATCGATCCCCTCTCACCCGGCCACACGCTGGTCGTACCGATTGCAGAGATCGACCATTGGATCGATCTCGATGCCGACCTTGCAACGCATCTCATGCTCGTCGCCCAGCGCGTCGCGAAAGCCATCGACACGGTGTACCAACCCAAGAAGGTGGGGCTGATGATCGCCGGTCTCGAGGTTCCTCACGTTCATCTCCACGTAACTCAGGTGAACTCGGTGACCGACCTCGACTTCGCCAACGCCAGAAGGGCGGACGACAGTGATCTTGCAGTCACCGCCGCAGGCCTCTCGGCAGCCATGACCCGCTAGGGTTCAACGATGCCTGCAGCGACCTTCACCCACACCGTCAGTACCGATGCCGCGCCACAGACCGCGTGGCACGCACTTCAACGGCCTGCGACGTGGGAGAACATCGGTCCGGTCACCGGCGTAGTCAACGCGGCATTTCACGACGACGGTACGCTCGCATCGTTCGACTGGACGGCGAACATCGGAGGGAAGACCTACCCCGGCGTCGCGACGACCACCGCTTATCTGACTCCCGAGCGCTTCGAACTCACGATGGACACCTCCGAGATCGCCGGCGACGTGGTCGCCACCATCGTCGGAACCGATGCTGGATCCGACGTCACCGTCGAGATCACGTTCAGGACGAAGGGCATGCTCTCGGCGATGTTCTTCCCCGCGATCAAGCAGGCCCTTTCGAGTGGATTTCCCCAGCAGGTAGAGGATCTCGCCGCAGGCATCTGACGCGTACCCGGTCATCTCACATCGTCGGAGGCGCCGCTACGTCTTCGCCTCCTCGAACGAGGCCATCATGAGCCTGCCCGTGCTGCGACCGACCCGACGGCGAGGGCGAGCGACGTCTCCAGCAAGATGGAGGACCCACGCAATCCTTCATCTATCGTTCAGCCGCTCCGGACTCGTGATCGTCGGCGAAATGCCGTCCTCTGCAGTATGTGGGGCCGTCTCGACGAAGGCGACGGCAGCGACCGCTAAGACCGTCACCAGGAACCAGAAGTTCCCGAACGAGTTCGGTGCCAGCAGGAAGTACACACCGAAGATCCCGGCCTGACCGAGCAGAATCGTCCCCGGAGTGCTCAGTCGTCTCCAGACAAACAGGCAGATGCCGACCGCCAGCAGCAGTGCCACCACTGCAGGTACCTTCAACCCGATCGACCACAAGGACGCTGCATCGACTCGTGGGAGGCGCTGAAGCTGATACCCGACCAGGGAGTACCACATCGCACCCGGATCCCAGATCAGGAACGGTAGGTAGGTTGCCGCAGCGACACCGACGGCGATCACCACCCTGCGATATCGATGTGTGTCGGCACTCACCACGATCGGAACGAGAGCGAGCACCATGTACTGTTTCGATGCCACTGCAAGGCCGAGAACGATGCTCGAGAGAACCCATCGGCGGTAGACCGCAGCAGAAGCAACGAGTAACGCCGCCTGAAGCGGTTCGGTCCACCCCCCGATGACGATCCCGGCGAGGAACGGAACCGTGGCAAGCACACCAGGGAAGACGGATCCACCGGGGAAGGACCGGACGGCGACGACGAGGACGGTCGAAAGCAGGGTGACGACCGCCACTACGCCGGCAATACGCGCATCGCCAACTGCCGCTGCAAGTGAGTACGTCAGGAGCGTGACCGGCGGATAGCTGTACCCGATGATGATCCCCTGATTCACCTCGGGCGGCGACGTGTCCTCGACGACCATGTCCCTGTATGGGTTCCGGCCCTCGAACAGCAACGAAGCAGCCTCGGTGTGCGCGTACTGCACGTCGATGCGCGAGTCGGGATTCACAGAGATGGCCGTCCCAAGGAGGAACGCAACGAGCCCTATGAGGACGACACCGACGGCCATCTGAAGCCGAGGGATACGCAACGGAGGCAGCAGCACACCGATGAGGACGACGAGGGCGACGAGCAGACGAACCCATCCGCTCCAGGAACCGGTGTACGCCGAGCTGAGACTCGGAATCGCTGATATCGAGAACACGACGACAACCGCGACCGCGCCAACTTCGACTGTGGAACCGGCAGTGCCCTCGTTCCTGCGCGCAAGCCGGATCGCCGTCAGAAGACCGGCAACGCCCAGGAGCACGAGCAAGAAATTCGCGTTGCTGGAGAACCTGCCCACGGACAGGCCCAACGCTCCTGCACCGATAAGCGCCGGGATTCCCCAGGGAACTCGAGAGTAGATGGTCGCGTCGTCATCCAAGAGATGGGCACCGGGTTGGGAACGAACGCGATACTACCGACGATGCCAGATCTTACCTAGCACCCGTGTGCAGACCAGGAGTCAGTCGGTGGCGTCGTCTCGCAGCGCCGCAGCCGTCTCGCGGGCTGCTTCGATGCCGCCTTCGGTGAGTTTGGCGCTGTCGGTGAGCAACGTCACCTGGTTCTTGAAGATCTGGAGGAACCCACCGTGGATGCCGGCAGACGTCACCGTGCCGTCATGATGGATCGTGACCGCACCGGTCGCAAGGGCCGCCATCGTCGGCTGGTGGTTTGCCAGCACACCGATGTCGCCTTCGGTCGTGCGGGCGGTCAACAGCTCGGCTTCACCCGACCAGATCACCGCCTCGGGCGTCACGATGTCGACCTGGAACTTCTTGGCCATCGGGTCTACGCCTCGAGTTCCTTGGCCTTGGCGATCGCCTGCTCGGCGCCACCGACCATGTAGAACGCCTGCTCGGGCAGATGATCGAGCTCACCTTCGAGGATGGCCTTGAACGAAGCGACCGTCTCGTCGAGCGGTGTGAAGATCCCGGGCTGGCCGGTGAACTGCTCTGCAACGAACATCGGCTGGCTCAAGAATCGCTGAATGCGCCGTGCACGGTTGACGATGAGCTTGTCCTCTTCGGAGAGCTCATCCATACCGAGGATGGCGATGATGTCCTGAAGGTCCTTGTAGCGCTGGAGGACGAGTTGGACGTGGGTCGCAACCTGGTAGTGCTCATCACCGACGATCTGAGGATCGAGTGCACGGCTGTTCGAATCGAGGGGGTCAACCGCCGGGTAGATTCCCAACGCCGTCAAAGGACGTGACAGCACCGTCGTTGCGTCGAGGTGAGCGAACGCCGTGTGCGGCGCCGGGTCCGTTATGTCATCTGCAGGGACGTAGATGGCCTGGAGCGACGTGATCGACCGACCCTTGAGTGACGTGATCCGTTCCTGGAGTTGACCCATCTCCGACGACAGTGTCGGCTGGTACCCCACAGCGGAAGGCATACGTCCGAGCAGGGTCGAAACCTCGGAGCCCGCCTGGGTGAAACGGAAGATGTTGTCGATGAACAACAGGACGTCCTGCTGCTGGACGTCACGGAAGTACTCCGCCATCGTGAGCGCCGAGAGAGCGACCCGGAGACGAACACCGGGCGGCTCATCCATCTGACCGAACACGAGTGCAGCCTTGTCGATGACACCCGAGTCCTTCATCTCGAGGAAGAGGTCGTTCCCCTCACGGGTTCGCTCACCAACACCGGCGAACACCGAGACACCACCGTGCTGTGTGGCGACACGGTTGATCATCTCCTGGATGAGCACCGTCTTGCCAACACCGGCACCACCGAACAGCCCGATCTTTCCACCTTCGAGGTACGGGGAGATCAGGTCGATGACCTTGATACCCGTCTCGAAGACCTTCTTCTGCGGCTGGACGTCTGCGAAGGGTGGCGGATCTCTGTGGATCGGCCAGGAGTCGCCGGTGAACTCGAGATCTGGATCGTCGAGCGCCACGCCCCACATGTTGAAGATGTGTCCAAGCGTTTGATCGCCGACCGGCACCGAGATCGGTGCACCGGTGTTGCGAACCGCGGCGCCCCGGACCAGGCCGTCGGTTGAGGCGAACGCGATTGCGCGGATCCTGTCGTTGCCGAGCTGCTGGGCGACCTCACCGATGAGGGTCGACTTGACGCCTTGGACCTCGAGATCCACCTCGATGGCGTAGTTGATCTCCGGCAATGCATCCGGCGGGAACTCGACGTCGATAACCGGGCCCGCCACCTTGACGATGCGACCGGAGGCGAGGGTTGTCACGCTCATGTGGTGCTCTCCGTGTTTCTCATGTGAACTCTCAACCGCCCGACAGCGCCTCGGCGCCGCCGACGATCTCGCTGATTTCTGTCGTGATCTCTGCCTGACGTGCCTGGTTCGCTTCACGAGTCAACAGGCGCGTCATCTCTTCTGCGTTCTCCGTCGCCGCCTTCATGGCACGACGCCGCGCTGCGTGCTCGGATGCTGATGCTTCGAGCAACATGCCGAACATGGTCCCTTCGAGGTAGCGAGGCAACAGCCTCCCAAGGATCTCCTCGGCCGACGGCTCGAAGGTGTAGCCGACCGGTTCCCCGACTGCGTCACCTTCGATGTCGGGAGGCTGAATCGGAAGAACGGGCCAGAACATGGCGTTCTGGGTCAACGCCGACACGTACTCCGTTGCATATGCTTCGACGGCATCGACGTGTTCGCTTGCGTACTCGTCGAGGAGGGTGTTCGCGATGGACCGTGCATCGCCGTATCCCGGTGTATCGGTGATATTGAGCCAAGAACGCTCGATCGGGTACTTGCGGTACCGAAAGTACGCGAGTGCCTTGCCACCGACTGCGTAGATACGGACGTTCCTGCCCTCGGCACGATGCTTGATGACCGCTGCTTCAGCGAGTCGGATCACCGAGGAGTTGTAGCCGCCGGCAAGTCCACGGTCCGATGTGACGATGAGAACCCCGACGTTCTCGACCTCTCTCGTCTCGAGGAGCGGATGGGACAGGGAACCGGTCGCAGCAGCGATGTTTCGGATCACATCGTTCATCTTCTGCGTGTACGGCTTGGCCTGGGCGACCCGAACCTGCGCCTTGCCGATACGCGCCGTTGCGATGAGCTCCATCGCGCGCGTGATCTTCATCGTCGACTCGACGCTCTTGATGCGTCGGCGAATCTGGCGTACTTCGGCGGATGCCACGGTCTGTTAGGCCTCCAGCTCGCCGGTCGAGTCACCGTCGTCGATCGAATCCTTGTATGCGTTGATCAGAGCGACAAGCTCGTCTTCGTGCAGCTCGCCGGTGTCGGCAATTGCCGCAAGCACTGCGCCGTACCGGCTTCGTGCGAACTCACGGAGTCCGATCTCGAACGCCGCGACCTTGGACGGGTCGGTATCGTCGAGATGCCCCTCGGTGACCGCGTAGATGGTCAGGACCTGCTCCTCGACGGGAACCGGCTGGTACTGGCCCTGCTTGAGAACCTCGACGACTCTGCGCCCACGATCGAGCTGGGCGAGTGACGTAGCGTCGAGCTCTGAACCGAACTCTGCGAACGCCTCGAGCTCACGGAACTGGGCGAGGTTGAGGCGCAACGGGCCTGCGACCTTCTTCATCGCCTTGACCTGGGCTGCACCACCGACACGCGAGACGGAGATGCCTGCGTTGATCGCAGGCCGGATGCCGGAGAAGAACAGGTCGGTTTCGAGGAAGATTTGCCCATCGGTGATCGAGATGACGTTGGTCGGGATGTACGCCGAAACGTCGTTGGCTTTCGTCTCGATGATCGGCAGACCCGTGAGGGACCCTCCGCCAAGCTCTTCCGAGAGCCTGGCACAACGCTCGAGCAGTCGACTGTGGAGATAGAACACATCACCGGGGTACGCCTCACGTCCCGGGGGACGGCGCAGAAGCAGCGAGATCTCGCGGTAAGCGATCGCCTGCTTCGTCAGGTCATCGAAGATGACGAGGGCGTCTTCGCCCTTGTACATCCAGTGCTGACCCATCGCCGATCCGGCGTACGGAGCGTACATCTGGAGGGCGGCGGCGTCGGCAGCCGACGCGTTGACAACGACCGTGTACTCCATGGCGCCGGCCTGCTCGAGGATATCGACCACCTCGGCAACCGTCGAGTTCTTCTGACCGATCGCGACGTAGATGCACTTCACGCCGAGACCCTTCTGGGCCAGGATCGTGTCGACGACGATGGCGGTCTTGCCCGTCTGACGGTCTCCGATGATCAGCTGGCGCTGCCCCCGACCGATAGGTGTCATCGCGTCGATGGCCTTGATCCCGGTCTGGAGGGGCTCGGAGACCGGCTGGCGTTCAACAACCGAAGGTGCCTGCGTCTCGAGCAAGCGGCGTTCGGCTGTGTTGATCGGTCCCTTGCCGTCGATCGGCTCACCGAGTGAGTCGACGACCCGCCCGAGCATCTCGTCACCGACGGGAACCGAGAGGACCCGTCCCGTGGAACGGACCTCGTCGCCTTCCTCGATACCCGAAGCATCGCCGAGGATGACGGTGCCGATGCTGTCCTCATCGAGGTTCAGTGCAACACCGAACAAGCCGCCGGGGAACTCGAGGAGTTCCGACGCCATCGCGTTCGGGAGACCGACGACACGTGCGACACCGTCACCGACGGAGGCGACGTAGCCCATGGTCTCTGATTCGAGCGAGGGCGACCAGCCCTCGAGGTTCGACCGGAGCGCCGCTGCGATATCTCCGGTATTGAGTGTGAGTTCAGCCATCGTGCATCAGCCCCATTGCTCTCGAAGCTCAGTGAAGCGGCTCTCAACCGATCCATCGAGCACGGTGTCTCCGACCTTTGCGACCACACCGCCGATGACGGATGGGTCGACCACAACTTTCACCTGGATACGCTTGCCCGTCGCCTTTGACAGCGCTGCCGTCAGGCGTTCGAGTTGATCCGGGTCCAAATCCAGCGGAGCGCGTACTTCCGCCACCACTTCGCCCTCTGCCGCTGCTGCGAGCTCGGCGAGCTTCGTCGCAATGTCACCGAGGTGACGGGCGTGACCTGCAGCGATGATGAACGTGATCGCTGCGACTGTGGTCTTCGAAGCTTTCGATCCGAGAAGATCATCGATGATCCCCTGCTTACGCTCGGCGGGGATACGCGGGTCGGACAGTGTGTCGATCAGTTCGGCGTGGCCGTTGAGAGCCTGCGCCGCCTGATATATCTCATTGGTCGTGCCCTCTCCTTCAGCGTTGGCGATGCTGAGGAGAGCCGACGCGTACCCGTCGATCGTGCTCGCTATGGCGGTCGGGTCGTTCATCGGCTACCGCACCCCGCCGAGTTCTTCGATGTAGCGGTCGACGAGTACCCGTTGCGCTTCGGCATCGAGGCTCGATACGACGACCTTCTCTGCAACATCGATGGAGAGTTCGGCAACTTGACGTCGGAGGTCGCCAGCAACACGCTCACGCTCGGCGAGAACCTCTTCGTGGCCGCGGGCCTTGATCTGGTCGGCTTCGGCCTCAGCACGGGCGATGATGTCGGCCTTGACCGCTTCACCCTGCTCACGTGCCTCTGCGATGATCTGGGCGGCTTCCTTGCGGGCTCCGGCAACCTGTGCCTTGTAGTCGGCCAGAAGTGTCGCTGCCTCTTGCTTCGACTTCTCTGCAGATTCGAGCTCGGACTTGACGGCGTCCTGACGCTGCTGCAGCGTCGACATGAGCGTCGGGAGCGCGTACTTCCAGACGACAAGGAAGATGATGCTGAACGCGATCAGTCCAGCGATCAGCTCCTCGGGTGCCGGGAGCAGAAGGTCGATGCCTCCCGGCTCCTGAGCAGTCGTCGTAACAGCCTCGGTCGCCAGGATCACATTCAGTGCCATGTACATGACCACTGCCTAAGCGATGAAGAACAGAACGAAGCCGATGAGTGCCAACGCCTCGGTGAACGCGATTCCAAGGAACATCGTCGTTCGGGCGAGACCGGCTGCTTCGGGCTGGCGAGCCATCGCCTCGATTGCGCTACCGGCAACGATACCGATGCCGATACCGGGGCCGATAGCTGCAAGGCCGTAACCGAGGAGCGCGAGCGCCCCTTTGATTGCTTCGGCTGCTTCTAATGTCATGTGAAGGTGTCCTTCCGTGCCTAGTGCTCTGGGTAGAGGGATGTTTGAACGTATACAGCTGATAAGAGGGTGAAGATGTAGGCCTGAAGCACGATCACGACGAGCTCGAAGACGAAGATCCCGAGACCCATGATGAACCAAGCAACACCGATCCCGGCGCGGGCGCCGATGTCCCCAACACTCGAGATGAAGACCCACCCCGAGACGATGAGCAGCACCAGCATGAGGTGACCTGCAACGAGGTTGGCGAACAATCGGATGGCGAGCGTGAGCGGCCGGAGGAGCAAGATCGAGAAGAACTCGATCAGCCCGACGAGTGGCCGCAAGAAGATGGGTACGGTCGTCGGCCAAACGATCCCGAGGAAGTAGCCGAACCCCTGTCGCTTGATACCTGCGAACACGAACACCACCCAGGTGATCACGGCAAGGAACACAGGCAGCGCCATCCTCGAGGTGACGGGGAAGTTGACGAACGGCGTCACCTCGAACATGTTCCCAACGAGGATGAAGAGGAACACGCTCAAGAGCCACGGTGCGTACTTCGCCCCGTGCTCGCCGATGATCTCCTTGGCAACACCGTCGCGGACGAAGAGGATGATCGCCTCGACCGCGGCCTGGAACTTGCCGGGCACGACCGACTTCTTGCGAAGCCCGAAGAACAGAAATGCGGACACGATCAACGCAATACTCAGGATCAGGATCACCGTGCGTGTCACGGGGAAGCCGCCAATGGTGAAGATGGCTTCTCTGAACTCGAACAGCTCGTTGACGTTGGCCGGCGCGCAAATGATGTCGACCGACGGGTCGCATGATGCGGTGGCGAGTATCAGCTCCACTCCAGGTCCTTCCGCGCTCCTCTGAGCATTGCAATAGATTCGAGAGAAAGTAGTACGAACAGTGTGACAATTGCCGCTACACCAAGCGCCTTTCGGTCAACTTGGAACAGCGCTGCAACGGTGAACATCGATACCGTGATGAGCACGAGTCTCACGATGAAACCGAACAGCGCAGCGACATGATACACCTGCATCGATATCGTCGCTGCCCTCGACATGATCCACCCGGACAACAGGAAGTTCGCGGCGATGACGGCCACGCCGATCGCCGCCGAGGAAGCACCGAGTGGCCCTCTCCACAGCCAGGCCACGGCGATGATGACCGGGCCGACGACAAGGATCCTGCGAACGATGTTCTTGGCCATCGTTGCTTCGACGTCCACTTCAACGGGGAACGGCCGCTTGTAGGCTTCGGCAGCTTCGGCATCGAGGTCAAACGCCATCGCGGATCCTGATCGCTTCGCGTGCATGCTCTTCGAGTTCCTCGGACTCGCCGTACATTCTCAGGAAGCCCCCGATAGCTGCAACGACGATGAACACGACGACGAACGCCGGGGATGTTCCGAACACCGCATCGAGGCCCAACCCGATGAGCATGCCAGCCAGTACCGAGGCGAACAGGTCGCCCGATGCTGACCAGCCACGGATCAAGTCGTGCCGGTGATTGGAGGATTTCACGCTCAGAGTTCTCTCACAACGTCGGAATCACGGCGCAAAGATAGAGGAAGCGCGATGCCAACCGCAATCGGGTTCTCGATCGATCGCAGCGACAGCACCGGCACTAGACGCAACCATTGAACTCGAGGGGGTAGGCGGGGAACGCCTCGGCGAGTTCAGCGATGACGCCTCCGAGCTGTTCGAGCACCGCAGCATCGCTCCTCTTGCGAAGGATCTCGACGATCGCGGACCCGAGCGTCACCATCTGCTCCTGTTTCATCCCGGTCGTCGTAACCGCTGGAGTCCCGATCCGGATCCCTGAGGTGATGAACGGGGAACGCGGATCGAAGGGGATCGCGTTCCTGTTCAACGTCACACCCATCGAGTCGAGCAGCGTCGCAGCTTCTTTCCCTGTCAGATCCTCATCGATCGAGCGGAGATCGACGAGGAACATGTGGTTCTCTGTACCGCCGGACACGATCCGGGAACCCTCGACACTCATCGTGTCGGCGAGCACCGAGGCGTTCCGAATGATCTGACGAGCGTAGTCGGCGAACTCTTCTGAAGCTGCCTGCTTGAAGCACAGCGCCTTGCCCGCGATCTGATGGTTGATCGCGCCACCCTGTGACGTAGGGAATACCGCCTTGTCGATCGCCTTTGCGTACTCCTCGGTCGACAGGATCAGGCCGCCTCGCGGGCCCCGCAGAGCCTTGTGGGTGGTCGCCGTCACGATGTGAGCGTGCGGGACGGGACTCGGGTGCACTCCCCCGGCGATGAGGCCGATGATGTGGGCCGCGTCGACAAGGAAGACGGCGCCGACCTCGTCGGCAATGGCACGGAACTCGGCCCAGTCGATGATCTGAGAGTACGACGAGTACCCAGCGACGATCATCTTGGGCCTGTGCTCGAGTGCAAGGCTTCGGACGTTGGCCATGTCGATCTGCTCGGTCTCAGGATCGAGACCGTAGGCAACGAAGTTGAACAGCTTCCCTGAGAAGTTGACCGGAGATCCGTGCGTCAGATGCCCACCCTGGTCGAGCCGCATCCCGAGGACCGTATCGCCCGGATCCAGGACTGCAAGGTACGCGGCCATGTTCGCCTGAGAACCAGAGTGTGCCTGCACGTTCGCGTGATCAGACCCGAAGAGGCTCTTCGCGCGATCGATGGCGAGGGATTCGATCTCATCGATCACCTCGCAGCCTTCGTAGTAGCGGCGGCCCGGATAGCCCTCCGAGTACTTGTTGGCGAGCACCGACCCCGATGCCTGCATCGTTGCGTAGTCGACAAAGTTCTCCGACGCGATCAGCTGTATGTGCGTCCGCTGTCGCTGGGCGTCTCGAGCGATCAGAGCGGCGAGTGCAGGGTCGGCCTGTGCAAGGGGCGTCATGTCGGTCATGGAGATTCTCGATCCTCGATAGCGGGCGGTCACAGGGAATCTAACGGGTTTCGCAATCCATGCTTCGCAAACTGAGAGACCCACACCTGGGAAAACGGTGGGGCCGCACCCGGTACGGTACTACCCCGCCGGCTACTCGATCGGCTCGTCCACGATCTGCCTGCCGCGATCGTAGATTCGGTCGGCGATACCGAGGGCGGGAAGCGGCAACAACGGCGCCACGAGGCCGTACGCCGTCGGTTCGACGATGAACACAAGCCACAGCGCGATGGCGAGAGCGGCCGAAACACCGAGACGGACCGTGTTCCGTTGCTTGTCGCGCGTCGGGGCGAGAGCTCTGGTTCCCCCGAGACTGATCGCAACGACCGGTGCAAGCACGATGAACACGGGCATCGCGGTCGAACGGAACATGATCGCCATGGTGATCCCGGAGACGAGAGCGATCAACGCTGCTGTGAACCCGGTCCCCATGGGATCGTCGACACCGGAGAATCCTGCGACCGAGTACATCGCGAATGCCAGCCCAACACCTACGATCCCAAGCCCAACGATCTGATTCGAGGGTATTGCAAGGAACCCGAACCACAGCGTGAGCGCAACGATCATCGTGCCGACGATGATGGCGAGCCAGCGATTCCCCGTCACAGTCGTACGGGGCCCTCACGGAGGACGACTTCCGATGGCTGCGTCAGATCCACGAGGGTCGACGGCGAGCCTCCACCGGCGTCACCGGGAAGATACGTGAGTACCTCACCACCGAAGATGGCCTCTGCCTCTTCCGCTCCCTTTGCAGGGGACCCGTCGGAACGATTCGCCGACGATACGGCGAGGGGGCCTGCCTGGCTCAACAGATCGAGCGCGACTTGGTGGTCGGGACAGCGCAAGGCAACGGTACGCCTCTCTGGATCACCGAGCCACGGAGGAGCCGTATCGAGCCGTGGAACGACGAGCGTCACGGCACCGGGCCAGTGCAACTCGGCGAGCTCGAGGGCCCGGTCGCTCATTGCGCCGAGAAGCAGACCTTGTTCAAGAGAGGACACCAGGATCGCGACCGGCTTGCCCTGGTGCCGACCCTTGAGTTCGTACAATCGTTCGAGTGCTGCCTCGTCGTAGAGATCGACTGCGAGACCGTAGACGGTGTCCGTTGGAACACCGACGATCTCGCCCCGCTTGATCGCTCGTACTGCTACCGAAACGTCCAATGTACCTCCCTGCTGTTCGGACATAACGCTACTCGGTTCGGCGGTGACCAACGACGAACCGTTCCGTGCCGGTGAGGTCCTTCTCGACGACGGCGTCGAGGTGAGCGAAATGGCCGAGGCTGACCGCTACGGCGTACTCGGAGATCTCACACATGACCACGCCACCGGGTCGTAGCCACCGATCGACGTCGAGTGCGATCCGCTCGAGCACCTCGTCTCCCCTCTCACCTGCGACCAGGGCGAGCATCGGCTCGGCGAGGACGTCGGGAGGCAAGCTTGCGACCTCACGAGCAGCGAGATACGGAGGGTTCGCGACGAGGAGATCGACGCTGCCGAGGAGGCCAGGCGGCAGCGGCTCATAGAGGTCCCCGGTGAGCACCACGATGTCGAGTCCGTTGCTCCGTGCGTTGTGCCTGGCAACAGCAGCGGCATCAGCGGAGAGGTCCACGGCGTACACGGTTGCGTCGGGGAACGTCGAGGCGAGTCCAAGAGCGAGGTTGCCGCTACCGGTGCACAGATCGACGATCACCGCCGGAGAGTCCACACGCGAGATCGCAAGCTCGAAGAGGTACTCGGTTTCGGGCCGAGGCACGAGAACCCGGTCGTCTACAAGGAGTTCAACCGGGCCGAACGGCACAGATCCCTCGATGTACTGGAGCGGCTCGTTCACACGTCGTCTCTCAACGTACGTTTCGAACCGCGCGACCTGGTCGGGTGTGACCTCGAAGCCGACGAGTACCTCTGTCCGGGAACGTCCGGTTGCTGCCATGGCGAGCCGAACGACCTCGTGGTGGGGAAGATCGGTCACCGTGATGACGAGATCCGTCGAACGCACCGTGTCAGATCTCCTCGGCGAGCTTGTTGGCGACGTCCTGGGCGATGAGTGCCTCATGGATCGCCTCGAGATCACCGTCGAGGACTGCGGGGAGAGAGTGCACGGTGAGACCGACCCGATGGTCGGTGACCCGGTTGTCTTTGAAGTTGTAGGTCCGTATCTTCTCCGACCGCTCGCCGGAACCGACCTGGGACTTGCGCACCGAAGCCCGTTCTCCAAGCTGTTCCTCGATCCGGATCCGATACAGACGGGCGCGAAGCACCCGCATCGCCTTGATCTTGTTCTGGAGCTGGGACTTCTCGTCCTGACACGACACGACGATCCCTGTCGGGGTGTGGGTGATCCGCACAGCCGAGTCCGTGGTGTTCACCGACTGGCCTCCGGGTCCCTGGGATCGCATCGTCTCGACGATCAGATCGTTGTCGTGGATCTCGACTTCGACATCTTTGACCTCGGGGAGCACGGCAACGGTCGCCATCGAGGTATGGACCCGGCCCTGGGACTCCGTCTTGGGTACACGCTGGACACGGTGCGGCCCTGCTTCGAACTTGAAGCGTGAGAACGCACCCTTTCCTTTGACTGCGAAGATTGCTTCCTTGACCCCGCCGCTCCCCGTCGGTGAGACGTTGATCGACTCGATCGCCCACCCGGAGCGCTCGGCGAACCGTTCGTACATCCGGTAGAGGTCGCCCGCCCACAACGCTGCTTCGTCCCCACCTGCAGCTGCGCGGATCTCAACGATCACGTCCTTCTCATCGTCGGGATCCTTCGGCACCAGAAGCTTCCGCAGTTCGATCTCGAGCGCTTCGAGGTCTGCCGTGCGCTCCGCGATGGTCTCGTTGAAGTAGTCGACCATCTCGGGGTCGCTTTCACCGTCGGCCATCTCGGTGGCCTCTTCGATCTCTGACGCTGCTGCGAGGTACTTCCGGTAGTTCTCGACGACGGGCTTGAGCTCAGCGTGGTGTTGGGCAACGTCGCGATAGCGATTTCGATCTGTCGTCACCGACGGGTCGGAAAGTTCGGTCAGTGTGCCCTCGAACGCTTCTTCTACTTTTGCGAGACGTGCGAGGAGGCGCTCATCCATCGCCGTCACCGAGGTCGAACTCGGCAGCGAGAGCGGCGGGAGCAACGGCCCCACGTTCCTTGACGGACTCGACTTCGAGGGGATCCAGCGCGGCGAGGAGGGATGCGATCGCTACTTCGACCTGATCATCGGCGGGCTCTTTCGTCGTGATCGACTGGATCCAGATCCCGGGTTGGGATACCCAGGCGATCCACGCCTTCCCTGCAGCTGCCCGCAGGACCTCGTACGAGATGCCTGCGATCAACGGAATCAGGAGGATCCTCGCTGCGACCTGCCAGACGAACGGCAACGGAGCGAGCGTGAGGAACACGACAAAGGCGACCATCGCAACGATGATGATGAACGATGTTCCGCAACGAGGATGGCGAGGGCTGTATCGCTGGATGGCTTCGATGTCGAGTGGATCGCCACTCTCATACGCGTGGATCGTCTTGTGCTCGGCCCCGTGGTACTCGAACACACGCTGGATCTCCTGGCTGCGACCGATGAGCCAGATGTACCCGACGATCATCGCGATCCGGAACGTACCGTCGATGACCACGAACAGGATCCCGTTTCCGCCGACCAGATCCTTGATCCAGTTCGCTGCAAAGGCGGGAGCGAGTACGAAGATGCCGATCGCCACGACGACGGCGAAGATCATCGTGAAGATGATCTCCTTCCTACCGATCTCTTCCTCTTCTTCGCCGGACATCTCGGCGGACCATGACAAGGCACGGAACCCGAGTTGAAGGGACTCGATGAGTACGAAGATGCCTCGCAGGAACGGGATCTTCGCGAGGCGGTTGCGCGACGACAACGCTGGGAGCTCGTTGCGCTTCGCCTCGATGACGCCGTCGGGACGCCGCACAGCGACTGCCCAGGCGTCGGGGGCGCGCATCATGACGCCCTCGATGACCGCCTGACCGCCAACCGAGGCGCCAGGAGATCGACTCAACTACTCGTCCGAATCTTCAGAGACGTCGGCGGCGACAGGAGCCGGCTTCGACTCCATCTGCCCGTAGCGCTTACGGAAGCGCTCGACGCGACCAGTGGTGTCGACGAGAATCTGCTTGCCGGTGTAGAAGGGGTGGCTGGCCGAGGAGATCTCAACCTTGGCGAGGGGGTACGTTTCACCGTCTTCCCACTCGACCGTCTCGGACGTCTCGATCGTCGACTTCGTCAGAAACGCGAAATCGGATGACGTGTCCTGGAACACGACGGGACGGTAACTCGGATGGATGTCGGACTTCACGGGGTCTCCTGATCGGTACGTGTGAACTGTAGTGGACTGCGATTCCTGGTCGTCACTGACCGCTCTTGGCCACCGAAAGCAGGAACTCGGCGTTGGACTTGGTGGTCTTGAGCCTATCGATGAGCAGCTCGAGAGCGGCACCGGACTCGAGAGCGAGAAGCACACGGCGGAGCTTCCACACCTGAGCAAGCTCCTCGGGTTCCATCAGCAACTCTTCGCGGCGGGTACCCGACGGCTCGATGTCGATGGCCGGGTAGATGCGGCGATCGGCGAGCTTGCGATTGAGTCGCAACTCCATGTTGCCTGTCCCCTTGAACTCTTCGAATATGACCTCGTCCATCCTGCTCCCCGTCTCAACGAGGGCAGTGCCGATGATGGTCAAGCTTCCCCCCTCTTCGATGTTGCGAGCAGCGCCGAAGAAGCGCTTCGGCGGGTAGAGCGCCGTGGAGTCGACACCACCGGAGAGGATCCTGCCCGAGGCCGGCGTTGCCAGGTTGTGCGCTCGTGCGAGCCGTGTGATCGAATCGAGGAGGATCACCACGTCGGTGCCCGTCTCGACCATCCTCTTTGCTCGCTCGATGGCGAGTTCGGAGACCTGCGTGTGCTCTTCGGCCGGACGATCGAACGTCGAGGAGATGACCTCTCCCTTGACCGAACGCTGCATGTCGGTGACTTCCTCAGGGCGCTCGTCGACGAGGACGACCATGAGGTAGCACTCCGGGTTGTTCGTCGTGATCGAGTACGCGATGTCCTTGAGGACCGTCGTCTTTCCCGCCTTCGGTGGGGACACGATCAATCCGCGCTGTCCCTTCCCGATCGGGGCGATGATGTCGATGATCCTCGCCATCATGAGGTTCGGCTCACCCTCGACTTCGAGGCGAAGTCGCTGATCGGGGAAAAGCGGTGTCAGCTTCGCGAACTTGGGGCGATCCGCTGCTTCTTCAGGGTCGATTCCGTTGACCTTGACGGCACGTACGAGGGCTGGGAACTTCTCCTGGGCACGGGCAGGGCGGACCGGACCGGAGATGACGTCGCCCTTGCGCAGACGTGACTTTCGCACGACGTTGGCAGGGACGTAGACGTCCTTGTCCCCGGGGAGGTACCCGGTGACACGGAGGAACCCGTAGCCCTCGGGGAGGATATCGAGGATGCCCTCGCGTGCTTCAAGTTCTGATTCGTCGACCGGTTCCCGGCTCCGGTTGCGGTTCCGGTTGCGGTTCCGGTTGCGGTTCCGGCGGTTGCCCTGCCGGTCGCCATCATGATCGTCACGATCGTGAGACCTGTCTCCGCCTTCGTTCGCCGGTGTACCGGCATCTGTGGAGCCCGATCCGTCTGCGAGAGGTTTGGCCTCAACGGGAGCGTCGGGTTCGTCGTCGGGAAGCATGGTTGGGTCGAATTTCTCCGATTCGAGGATTGCAGCGATCAGCTTCGACTTCTGCAACCCATCGTGGTCCACGTCGACGGACGTGGCCATGTCTCGAAGGGCAGGAAGCTTGAACTCCTGCAGTTTGGCCCTTGGTGTACTCATCTCGTCTGTGCCCCTTTCGAGATGGTCGGGTTCTTTGGCCGTGCGGCCGGGAACAGCAGCGCTCATACGCGGGAGCGGCGGAACGCCTTTAGGGATACCCACGCCAAGCCGCAACGGCTGGTCGGTGGAGTACTGGAAGTATAGGGTCCGGCTGGTCTAACGCAACCAATTACTCCAATGTCGTCGACTGCTCCTCGAAGGAGTCCGACGCCTCGACCCGATTCGTTGTCGACGCAGCGCCATCGAGTGGGGCCACCGGATCGTCTCGAGCACCGAGATCGAGAGCCTCGATCTTGTCTCCCCTGCTGAGGATCTTGCGGGAACTCGTCCGGATCTCATCGATGTCCTTGACAGCCTGGCCGAAGTGCCGATCGAGGTTCACCACCCGGTTGTTGAGTCGCCTGATGTCCGTGAGCAGAACACCGACCTCGCGCTGGATGACCGAAGCCTGTTTGCGCATCTCGACATCGCGCAGGATCGCGCGCACCGTGGTCAGTGTTGCCATCAACGTGGTCGGAGAGACGAGGTAGACCTTGCGCTTGTGACTCTCTTCGATCACTCCGGGGTGGTGGGCGTGAAGCTCGCCGTAGACGGCTTCAGACGGGATGAACATGAGCGCGTTCTCCGCCGTTGTGCGCTCAGCATCGATCGGTTGTGCGACGTACTTGTCCGCGATGTCCTTGATGTGGCGTTTCGTGTCCGACGAGAGTCGCTTTGCAGCTTTGTCGCGCTCAGCCTGATTCCCGGCAGCGAGCATCTCCTGGTACGCCTTGAGCGGGAACTTCGCATCGACGGAGATCGGTCCGGGTGGGTCGGGAAGCTCGATGAGACAGTCGACCTGTTTCCCGTTCTCGAGGAGAGCCTGCATCGTGTAGGCGAATGAAGGCAACATGGACTCGACGATGTCGGCGAGCTGAACTTCCCCGAAGGCTCCGCGGGCCGGGTTGTCATCGAGGACGTGCTGAAGGCTCACGACCTGCTCGGACAAGGCTTTGATGTTGTCCTGTGCCTTGTCGATCGTCTCGAGCCGCTGCGTGAGCCCGGCGAGGGATGCGGCCTGATCCTTGGCGGCGACTGCCAGGTTCTTCGCCATCTCCGCTTCTACCTTCCCAAGGCGCTCCCCGAGCGCTCGGCCCAGTTGCTGCTGGGACTCGCTGAGCGAATCCGTCAACGCCTTGGACGAATCGACCTGCTGCTTCGCAACCGTATCGACCTTGCCGACGAGTAGTTGCTGAGACTGCATCAGCTCCGTCATCCGCTGTTCGATCACCCCAGCGTGTGGATCTTCGACGCGACGCGGCGAGCGAACCTGAAGATACACGAGGATGCCGACCCCGAACACGAGCATGACCAACAACACGATGAGGAGTATTTCGATCACAGTCGACGCCCTTCAGCTTCCGTCTTCACACATACCGGCAGGGTAAGGGGTGGGTGTGACAGGAACAGTTCACAGATCACAGATCACAGATCACAG
>CAYLVM010000009.1:35717-41112 GCA_964387145.1 uncultured Acidimicrobiaceae bacterium | reverse complement strand
ACAAGCGAGTCTTCGAGCGAGGGGGGACCGCGAGCCCGCGAGCCCGGCACGGCAACGACTCGATACGATCAAGCCCCATCCTCGCGGCTCGTCGACAGGAGGGTCCAAGAACCCGACGCCGTGCATGGAAACGGTGCAGCGTCCAACACAGCGAAACCCGCACATCCACTGACGTAGGGGGTGTTCGCCGACGGACGGATGCTGGATCGAGGTGCAACGGCCGCTTCGTGACACTGCGCCATACCATCGGTCTATGAAGCTCGTTCCGTGGATCATCGCTGCAGCGGGGTTGCTCGCTGCTTGTGGTGCAGGTACATCCGGTGAGGCAGCGGCATCCTCGACAACGGCGCCTGCTGTGCCCCCTACGGCGGTCACGACAACCGTGGATCGCACCTCGACCACGGTCACGATCGCACCGACAACTACGACACCGACAACTCCGACCACGACCGGCACGACACCGACCGTGCGAATCGCGGTTGCAGGCGATACCGGGACAGGCCGTCAGCCCCAGATGGACGTCGCCGCCCTCATGGCAGCGAACGAATCTGAAGACGAGTACGCGGCCCTCGTACTTCTCGGCGACCTGATCTACCCCGATGGCGATCCGGCGTTGACAGAGTCGGTTGTCCTCGAGCCGTACGCAGAGATGCTCGACGGTGGAACCATCCTCATGCCTGCTCTTGGAAACCACGACATCATGCGGGGCGGCCAGGATGAGATCCTCGCCGTCCTCGGACGCGAGAGCGCCTGGTACTCGCAGCGGTTCGGGAACGTGCTGGTGATCGTCCTCGACTCGAACGTGCCAGACGACCCGGATCAACTCGCCTGGCTCGAGGAAGAACTGGCAGGATCACGAGATCGGTGGATCATCGCCGCGATGCATCACCCCCCGTACTCGGCGGGATCTCACGGTTCGAGCAGGAGTGTTCGCGAGGCCTTTACGCCCTTGTTCGAGAGGTACGGCATCGACCTGGTACTCGCAGGACATGACCACGACTATCAGCGATCGAAACCGATCAACGGAGTCACCTACATCGTCTCAGGTGCTGGAGCCAAGCTGCGGCCAACCGGCAGTGCCGACTTCACAGTGATGTCTGCATCGGAGTACCACTACCTCGACTTGGAGATCAGCGACGAGGCCATCTCCGGGACAGCGTTCGGCCTTGCCGGCGTCATCGACGAGTTCACTCTCCAGAACGATCGATGAGCACAGGGCCCTTCCATCGCTGCCGGCTGTCGGGCATGACCGCGGTACCCTCGACTGATGCAGTTCAGATACTGGGTGTGGGTCATCGTTGCAGCCATCGGTTGGGGGTCCGGTGGCATCGCGACGCGTGCAGCGTTCGACGAGGGGGTGGGTGCCTGGACGATGATCGCTGTGAGAACCACGATCGCAGCACTGCTCGTGCTGCTCGTGTTGATCGCACGCAGGGCGACCATTCCGAGTAGGCAGGTCCTGTGGTACGGATTCGTCCTTGCCGTGTTCAATCTCACCATCCCCTATGTGCTGTTCACCTTCGCGTACAACGAGGCGTCGGCAGGGTTCGTCGGTCTCCTCGCCGCTCTCATACCGCTCGCAACGGCCGTGTTCGCGAATTTCATGCTCCCCAACGAGCCGCTGACGGTGCCGAAACTCGCTGGGCTCTTCGTCGCGTTCACCGGGGTCGCAGCACTGCTGCTCTCTGGTGACTCCGGTCTCAGCGATGGGGGAAGGCCGTTCCTCGCCGTCGGTCTCGGCTTGACCGCAGTTGCAACGATCGGGTACGGAGGTGCATTCGCCAAGAGGCACGCTGGTGAGTACAACCCGATCATGTTGACCGGTCTCCAGTTCGGATTCTCAGCGGTGGTCCTGATCATCGCGATGGTTGGCATCGAGGGTGTGCCGAGCGACGTGACGACAACTGGTTGGGGATTGATGATCTTCATGGCCGTAGCCGCGACCTTCATGCCGTTCCTCTTGTTCTACTGGCTTCTGGAACACATCTCAGCCACGGACGCGTCCTTGATCGGGTACCTCGTTCCCTTCGTTGCACTCATCGGTGGGATCGCCCTCCTCGGTGAGGAGCTCCAGGCGGGGATCGTTGTCGGTGGGATCCTCGTGTTCACCGGGATGCTTCTCGCCGACAGAGCAGGTCGTCGGGCGGCGAAGATCGACCTGGTCGACGTACCGGCTCGATGACTTCGGTGTGTGCGATCGAGATCGTCGTGTTCGACATGGGCGGTGTCCTCGTCGAGTTGGGTCCGATGCACGACGTCTTCGGAGGGAAGTGGGGCGACGTTGCCGAGTTCTGGTCGCGATGGCTCGCGAGTTCCGCTGTCCGGGATCTCGACACCGGGACGATCTCACCGGATGTGTTCTGTGCCCGACTGATCGCTGAGTTCGAGTTGCCGTTCACTCAGGAGGAGATGGTCGAACGGTTGCGCGGTTGGCCGAAGGGCCTGTTCGATGGCGCTGCCGATCTTGTCAGGTCCCTCGAGGGTGCTGTCGAGACGGCGGTTCTTTCCAACACCAGTGCCCTTCACTGGGAAACCCAGGTCGACCATGAGGTTGTTCAGGCGCTCTTCCCCCGCCGATACCTGAGCTACCAACTCGGCATGGTCAAGCCGGATGCGAGGATCTTCGAGTACGTGATCCGCGATCTCGGCATGGATCCAGCGTCGATCCTGTTCCTCGACGACAATCAGGTCAACGTCGATGGTGCTCTCACTGCCGGCATGAATGCGCAGCGGTGCAATGGTGTGGCTGAGGCCGAAGCTGCTCTCCGACTCCACGGTGTCATCTGATCAGACAGCGAGATCGCGGGACTCGAATCGCCACGCCGCGACTGCGGTACCGATGACGGCTACGACGAGGAGGAGCAGGTACTGGGGTGCGAACCCCTTGGCGAGGGGCGCCGTGTCGCCGAGGTACCAGTAGAACGGAGAAAGGATCCGGAACGGAGAGAGACCGTCGACGACCGATCCCAGTCCGTTGAGGAACCACGTCACGGCACCGATCGCAGCCGTGATCCCGACCGCAGGCCCTGACCCGAGGAGTGACCAGACGCCGAGGGCGATACCGCCGAAGCACAGGGCGAGGAGAACAAGGCCCGCGTTGGCAGCGACGATGTTCACGATGTCGAGATCCGTTCCCCAGATCGCGTTCCCTACCAGTCCGAAGATCGTGAGCAGGAACCCGATGAACAACGACAGGAGAGCGATAGCCGCGGCCTTTGCCAGCAGAACGTTGCGTCTTGCAAGCGGGTTCGACAGGACCATGTCGAGGGTGCCCTTCGACTCTTCCTTCGCAACGAGGCTCGACACCGCGCTCACAGCAAAGATCAGCATCACGATCGGTCCGACCGACTGGTACGTCCTCGACGAGATGAACCCCGCAGCCGTCGACAACGAGTCAGGGTCCGTCATACCGAAGAGGGCGAACATCTCCTTTGGCATGGCATCCACCATGGCTGCGATGGCCTCGGAGTTCCTCGAGAACGCCGGCCATGCAGCAAAAGTGAGCAACATCAAGGATGCCAGTCCGAGAGCCCACGCCCACACTGAGCGTCGACGGTCCCACACGGATTTCCCGAGGACACCACCGAGAAGATGGACAGTCCGCGGGTTCGTCGTCCTGGTCTTCTTGCGGTGTGGCACCGACTCGGGGACAACGGCACTCTCGGTTGCGATGTCTCTCCGATTGAACAGGGCGATAGCCGTGACGACGAGAACGACGGTGGCGATGACGAGCCATGTCTGGCCAGAGTTCACACCGTTGAGAAGCGGTGGACCTTCGACGTACCAGGTGAAGGGACTGAGCTTCGACGGGACGTCGAGCCAGGGGAATAGCGTCACGAAAGCGTTTGCGAACCAGGCAAGGATGGCGGCCATCGTCCCTACACCGATCGCTGTGGACGGCTTTCCGCTGAACGCTCCGGCAACAAGCGTGACCCCACCAAAGACCAGACCGAGCAACCACAGAGAGAGGTTCGCAGCGATGATGTTCTGGATGCTGAGGCCCATGTCGAGCACCACGTTGAAGATCAAGAGCATGGTCGTGATCGCCACGACGACGAGTCCGACGATGACCTCGACGACGCCCGCCTTCTGGATCATCACCGATGTGCGGGAGATCGGTGCGGACAAGAGCATCTCCATGGTGCCGTTCTTCTCCTCGGACGCCGTCGCCCCCACAGCGATGGAGATGGCGAGACCGATGATCATCAACGGGCCGAACATCGAGTAGAACTGAGCCTGGAGGAACCCTGCACCGGTCAGATAGGTTGCAGGGTCGATACCGAACACGGCGAGCATCTCTGGAGGGAAGTCCTTGATGAAGCTCGACATCGCCTCCGAATCACGCATGATCGGATACGTGAACGAAACCCAGGCGATGAGTGCGCTCGAGCCGAGGATCCACCACAGGATCATCCGTCTGCGCTCCCAGACGGCCTTGGAGAAGATGTTACGAAGCATCGGCATCACCCGCGTAGTACGACAGGAACACCTCCTCGAGTTCACTGTCACGTGTCGAGATCGACACGACATCGTGGTTGGCGGCTTCCTTGATGACGGTATCGAGCGATCCGCTCACGGTGATCGCAAGGACCGTGCCCCCGTTGCGAACATCGATGTTCTTGACACCTTCGAGGTGATTGAACATCGATTCGTCCACAGGTGAAGCGAACTGGATCGAGATACTCGAGTGTGCTCTCGCCTTGAACGCTTCGACGGTGTCGACAGCGATGAGGCGGCTCTCGCGCACGATACCGACGCGATCAGCAACCCGGTCGACTTCGGGCAGAATGTGAGAGGAGAGGAACACGGTGCGGCCCTCGTCCCTGACCTCGTTGATGAGGCTCTGGAACTCCTGTTGCATCAGCGGGTCGAGGCCTGCCGTCGGTTCGTCGAGAATCAAGAGTTCGGGCTCGTGCATGAAGGCGTTGACGACACCTACCTTCTGTCGGTTGCCCGTCGAGTAGTCCTTGATCTTGCGGTCGAGATCGAGTTCGAAGCGGTCGGCGAGCAACCCCATCGATACGGTGCAGTCGCACTTGCGCAGATTTGCGAAGTAGATGAGGAACTCTCTGGCCGTCATCGAGTCGTACATGGAGAGGTCACCGGGGAGATAGCCGACGCGGCGCCGAATCTCGAGCGAGTCCTTGATCATGTCGAGTCCGAGGATCTGTCCCGAACCGGACGTTGGAAAGAGGAAGTTGAGAAGCGTCCGGATCGTCGTCGACTTTCCTGCACCGTTCGGCCCGATGAACCCGAAGACCTCACCTTCGAGAACGCTGAGGTTCAGGTCGATGATCCCAGGGGAGCTGCCGTAGTACTTCGTGAGACTGGAAGTCTCGATCGCGATGGCCATGCACACAAGGGTAGGCTCGCTGCGCTCGGCGTGGGCTCGCTG